>CAMLOF010000051.1 GCA_946481585.1 uncultured Macromonas sp.
TTATTGCGGCAGGCTGTCCGCTACAGCCAAACCGCTGCGCACGGCACCTTCAAGCGTGGCAGGGTAGGGGCCATCTATGGCATCGCCTGCCGCCCACAGGCTTGCGGCGACTTGATGACCCGGCCGCTTCAAGCCGGGCGTGCAGGCAAACGTGGCGCGTTTTTCCACCACCGTCAGCAGGGCTTGGGCATCTTGCAGGCCAAGTTGTTCGCGTGCCTGGGTCAATACGGCGCGCTGCAGGGCCTCCCTGTCCAGCCTGCAGGCGCTGCTCACGAAGGCCAGCAAGCCGCTCGGGCCTCCCAGACGGGAGCGGTCGAACACAAACTGCGCCGGGCCGCTTTGTAGGGCCAGCATGGGCAGGGTGTCTGGCCAGGCAGGGGCATTCTGGGTCAGCACGTAGGTGGTGGCAATGGGCTCGTACTGCAGACTTTCGGCTGCCCGCAGCCATTCCTGCGCTTGGTCGCCGGGAAGCGCCAGTTGGCGTACCAGGCGGGCCGCTTCAGCCGCAGGGCAGGCCAAGACCACATGTTGGAAAACCAGTTCTGAGGCCCCCTGTACCTGCCAGCCCTTGGAGTGCGGCCGCAGACCGAGGATGCGTTGTCCCAGATTGAGTTCGGCGCCCTGTTCCATGAGCCACTCAACTGCCTTGTCAGGGAACAGGCTGCCCTGATCCTTCATCGGCAGCAGCAGGTCTGCACTTCGGTAAGGGGGCAGGGCTTCGCCCAGCAGGGCGTCGCGCAACACCCGCAGGAAAACCTGGGCGCTGGCTTGCCCCATAGGCGTATTGAGGGCTGCCACGCACAACGGATCGATGACGTCTTGTCTCACCCGTTCCGGCAGGTTACTGCACAGACGTTCAACGGTCATTTCGGGGTCGCACTCGAACCCGCGCAACCGCCAACTCAAGGTGGCCTGCAAGAACGACCAACGCTCACCCCATGTCCAGCCCGCTGCCGTGGCAATGCCTGCCAACACGTCCAGCGGTGCTGGCCAACGCCGTGCCCGTGGCGGCGTGGCAAGGCCACGCCCATCGGGGAACCGGAGGCTCAGCGGCATGGCATACAGCGCTCGCTCCTCGGGTACGCCCACTTTCTGCATCATGCGTCGAGTGTCCGTGTAGGCGCCAATCAAGATATGCTGGCCGTTGTCCAGTCGCAGAACGGGCAGTCCTTCAGGGTTGGGCAAATCAACAGGCCAGGGAATTTCAAGTGCGCGAGCCCGTCCACCCCAGTGTCGTGACGCTTCAAATACGCTGACTTGCCAGCCCCGTTCCACCGCCCGTACGGCAGTGGCCAGCCCCGCCCAGCCGCCGCCCACAATGGCCAGGCGCCGTTCTTCCCGGCTCACAGCCGCCCCAGCGCCTGTACCTTCCAGGCCAGCCAGAACTTGCGCAAGGGCGTCAGGCTCACACGTTGCGTCAGTACCAGCATGGGGTCGGTGGCAATTTCGCGCAGCAGCGTGCGGTAGATGCTGGCCATCATCAGGCCGGGCTTCTGTGCTCTGCGGTCGGCTGGCGGCAGCAGCGCCAAAGCTTCGTCGTAGGTGGTCAGTGCGCGCTCAATCTGAAAGGCCATCAACGCCTTGAAACGCTCGTTGAATGTGCCGTCGCTGGCACTTCCCCGCTTGAGCAGTTCGTGGGCCTTCACGTCGAACCGCTGCAACTCGTTCACCGGCAGGTAGATGCGCCCTCGCACGGCGTCCTCGCCAACGTCGCGGATGATGTTGGTCAACTGGAAGGCCAGCCCCAACCGGTGAGCGTATTCGGTGGTTTGTGTATCCGTCTGGCCAAAGATGCGAGCGGCCACTTCACCTACCACGCCAGCCACCAGATGACAGTAGCGTTGCAGGTTGGCGTAGTCCAGGTAACGCGACTGGTCAAGGTCCATCTGGCAGCCGTCAATGATCTGCAACAGGTGGTGGGCCTCTATCGCATACGTTCCAAGGTGCGGCATCAAGGCCTGCAGCGCGGGGTGGTCTGGCGCCCGCCCGCTGGTTGAAAACGTCTGCGCCACCTCCTTGCGCCACCAGTCCAGCTTGGCTTGCGCCACACCGGGGTCGCTCACCTCGTCCACCACATCGTCGATCTCTCGGCAGAAGGCGTAGAAGGCGGTGATGGCCGCACGCCGCTGTGGCGGAAGAAAAAGGAAGGCGTAGTAGAAGCTGCTGCCCGAAGCAGCGGCTTTTTGTTGAACGTAGTCTTGTGGCGTCATGCGTGGCGGGTGTGGGGCACCGCGAGTGTACCCAAGGCGCTCACATCCGCACCGTACGCCAGAGCATCACGGCCACATCCGTGGCATGCAGCCTTGGACGCTGTTGCCAGGTACGCCATTGCAGCGCCTCTATCTTGTCCAGTATGCGCAAACCACCTTGAACCACCAGACGCAGTTCCCAGCCAACCCGCCCCGGCAGGCGCACCGCCAACGGAGCCCCGGCGAGCATCAAGCGGCGCGCGTGGTCTGCAAGTTCGCGCACCATGGCCTGGGCGTTTTGATTGTCACGGTCGGGGGCAAGACCGCTTACCTCTACGCCATGGCGTTGCATTGCGTCCAGCGGCAGGTAGTGGCGTTGCCGCGCCAGATCCTGTCCCAGGTCTTGCCAGAAGTTGATCAGCTGCAGCGCGCTGCAGATGGCGTCGCTCTCCTGCAATGACCGGGCGTCGTTGACGCCGTACAGGTGCAGCAGCAGCCTTCCCACCGGATTGGCCGAGCGGCTGCAGTAATTCATCAACTCAGGCAGGTCGTTGTAGCGGCGGCCTTGGGCTGTGTAGCGAACGTCCTGTTCAAAGGCGTCCAGCAAGTCCAGCAGCGGTTGTGTAGGTAGCTTGTGATCTATGGCCTGACGGGCCAGAGGCCTGAATACCTCTGGCCAATTTTGCGTATCTGAGGTCACACCTTCAAGGCTGGCAAGGAGTTCGGTGCGGTACGCCCTCAAGGTGTCCAAGCGGGCTTGAGCGGGCGCGTCACCTTCGTCAGCAATGTCGTCTGCTGTACGTGCGAAACGGTAGATGGCCGTGATGGGGGCACGCAGCCGTGGCGGACACAACCACGAGGCCACTGGAAAGTTTTCGTAATGCTCAACGCCTTGCATTTGGTGGATGTTGCCACAGCGCGGCAGAACGCCTGGCGTAAACGCACAGAGTTCCATGAGTAGCCTGGCTTCGGTTATCATTTGTTGCTAATAACCAGCCGGTCATTAATTTTTCGAGGTGCTCCACCATGCCCCGGTCCTTTGCTTTGCCCATCGTGCTCACCCTGGTCGCGGCCCTTGCCGCTTGTTCGCGGTCGGCGCCGCCAGAAGAGCCCATTCGAGCCGTCAAGCTCTTGAAGGTGGAGGGGCAGGCCATCTCGGGCGAGCAGGAATACGCGGCCGACATCAGGGCACGTACGGAATCGCGCCTGGGTTTCCGTGTGGGTGGCAAGCTGATGCAGCGCCAGGCCGAAGTGGGAATGACCGTCAAAGCAGGCCAGATGCTGGCGATGCTGGACGCGCAGGACTTGCGTTCGGGCGCAGATGCGGCGGCGGCGCAGGTCAAGGCAGCGCAAACGCAACGTGACCTGGCTGCGGCAGATTTCCGGCGTTTTGAAACTTTGCGCCAGCAGGGGTTCATCAGCGGGGCCGAGCTGGAGCGGCGCGAGGCGTCCCTCAAGGCGGCGCAAGCCACCCTGGAGCAAGCGCAGGCCCAGGCCAGTGTGCAGAGCAACCAGGCTGCGTATGCCCGGTTGCTGGCCGACGCGGATGGCGTCGTCGTGGGGGTGGATGCCGAGCCTGGTCAAGTCGTTGCGGCGGGGGCCTCCGTTGTGCGACTGGCGCGAAACGGGCCGCGAGACGCCGTGCTGGCGGTGCCCGAGGACCGTGTGCTGGGAATCCGACCGGGGCAAACGGCTGAGGTGGTTTTGTGGACGCAACAGGCGAACGGTGGCTCCACCAAGTTGCCTGGGCGAGTGCGTGAGGTTGCAGCGAGTGCTGACCCTGTCACGCGGACCTATGCCGTCAAGGTTTCACTTGAGGGTGACGTTCAGCCTCCGCTTGGTGCCACGGCGACGGTACGCATCAAACCGGCGCAGGCGGCAGGTGCCCAGGGCATGGCCTTGGCTGCAGTGCGTTTGCCCACCAGCGCCCTCTGGCGCCAGACCGGCCAGGCAGGCCAAGGCAGCGCGGTTTGGGTTTTTGACAAGGCACAGAGCGTGGTACGGGCGCGCCCGGTGCAAGTGGCTGGCGTGGACGGAAACCTCGCGCTGATAGCACAGGGGCTGCAACCCGGCGATGAGGTGGTCGTGGCAGGTACGCATGTGCTGAACGAAGGCCAGCGGGTGGTTCGTTACGGCCCTGAGGCTGCACGCTGACACCATCGCCTGGAGATTTACCCATGAGCGACACCTCAACCCGTTCCCGTTTCAACCTGTCCGAGTGGGCGTTGAACCATCAACCACTGACGCGCTACCTGATGGTCGTGCTGCTCGTGCTGGGCTTTGCGGCCTACTTCCAACTCGGCCAGGACGAAGACCCTCCCTTCAACTTCCGTGCCATGGTCGTGCGCGCCTACTGGCCGGGCGCCACCGCCCAGCAGATGGCCGAACAGGTGGCCGACAAGCTGGAGAAAACGCTCCAAGAAGTGCCGTACGCCGACATCATCCGCAGCTACTCCAAACCCGGTGAAACGCTCATCATCTTCCAGGTGGCCGACTCTTCCCCTGGCAAGGAACTGCAGCAGATCTGGTACACCGTCCGCAAAAAGATCGGTGACATGCGCGGTACCTTGCCCTCTGGCGTGGTTGGCCCGTACTTCAACGACGAGTTCGGGGATGTCTATGGAGTGATTTATGCCCTGCAGGGGGAGGGTTTTTCGTCTGCGGAACTGAAGGACGAAGCCGACCGCATCCGCCAAGAACTGCTGGGCGTCAAGAACGTTGCCAAGGTGGAGCTCTTTGGCGCGCAGGACGAAAAAATCTACATCGAGGTTTCGCGTCACCGTCTGGCCACCCTGGGGCTGGACATGAACCAAGTGCTCGAACAACTCGGGCAGCAAAACGCGGTGGCACCCGCTGGCGTAGTGCAGACGCCGCAGGACGCGGTCGGGGTGCGCGTGGCGGGCGCCTTCCATTCCGTGGACGAACTGCGGGCCATGCCGATCCGCGCGGCCAACGGTGTTCAGTTGCGCCTGGGTGACGTTGCAGAGGTCCGGCGCGATTATGTCGATCCACCCCAGACGAAAGTGCTGCACAACGGGCGTGACACCATAGCGCTCGGGGTGTCCATGGCCAAAGGCGGTGACATCATCGCCCTGGGCAAGGCCCTCAAGGCCGAACTGGCCAGCATAGAGCGCAGCCTGCCAGCGGGCATGCAGCTCGTTCAGGTGCAAGACCAGCCCGCAACGGTAGCCACCTCCGTCAACGAATTCGTCAAGGTGCTGATCGAGGCGGTTGTGGTGGTGTTGCTCGTGAGCTTCCTCAGCCTGGGGCTGCACCGCAACCCGCATGGCAGCGGCTGGCGCCGTTACACACTTGACGCGCGCCCCGGCCTGGTGGTGTTCATCACCATTCCCCTGGTGCTGGCCATGACCTTCCTGGTCATGCAGTACTGGGGCATTGGTCTGCACAAAATCTCCCTGGGCTCTCTCATCATCGCGCTTGGTCTGCTGGTGGATGACGCCATCATCGCCGTCGAGATGATGGTTCGAAAACTGGAGGAGGGGCACAGCATCATGCGCGCGGCCACGTTCACCTGGGACTTGACAGCCATGCCCATGCTGACCGGCACGCTCATCACGGCGGCAGGCTTTCTTCCCATCGGTTTTGCCAAGTCAACCGTGGGTGAATACACCTTCGCCATCTTCGCGGTCACAGCCACAGCGCTGGTGCTTTCGTGGATCGTTTCGGTCTATTTCGTGCCTTACCTTGGCGTCAAACTCCTGAAGGTGAAGCCGCACACCGGGCCGGTTGCCGAGGTTTTCGATGGGCCCTTCTACATCCGATTCCGTCGCATCGTCGATTGGTGCGTCGAGCACCGTTGGCTCACCATAGGCATCACGCTTCTCACCTTCGTGCTGGGGTTGGCAGGCATGTCCCAGGTCCAGCAGCAGTTCTTCCCCGACTCGAACCGCCCCGAGATCATGGTCGATATATGGCTGCCTGAAGGCACCTCATTCGCGGCCAACGAAGAGGTGACCCGCCGTGTCGAAGCACGCTTCCAGCAGGTGGAAGGTGTGCAGCACGTGACCACTTGGGTGGGATCCGGTCTGCCGCGCTTCTTTTTGCCGCTCGACCAAATCTTTCCCCAAACCAACGTCTCGCAGTTCCTGCTCATGACGGAGGACCTCAAGGAGCGAGACCGTTTGGTCAATGAACTTCCAGTGCTGATGGCGAAGGAGTTTCCCGAGGTGCGCGGCCGCGTGAAGTTGTTGGCCAGCGGGCCGCCCGTGGCCTATCCCGTGCAGTTCCGCGTCGTCGGACCTGACCCGGCACTGCTGCGTGAGCGCGCTGACCAGGTCAAGCAGGTGATGCGCTCCAGCCCCAACACCCGGGGCGTCAACGACAACTGGAACGAATCCGTCAAGGTTGTCCGTTTGGAGGTGGATCAGACCAAGGCGCGCGCTCTGGGTGTCAGCAGCGCATCCATCGCGCAAACGGCGCGTATCGCCCTGAGCGGCAACACGGTGGGGCAGTACCGCGACGGCGACAAGCTCATCGACATCGTGCTTCGCCAGCCTTTGGCCGAGCGCGATGCGGTGTCGGAACTGGCCAACGCCTACCTGCCTACTGCCAGTGGCAAGCCTGTTCCTCTCACGCAAATTGCGCGCCCGGTGTTCAGTTGGGAGCCCGGCGTGATGTGGCGGGAGAACCGCGAATACGCCATTACTGTGCAGGGTGACATCGTCGCGGGTTTGCAAGGAGCCACCGTTACCAATGAGTTGCTGCCCGCCGTTCGAGCGCTGGAGGCTGAGTGGGCGAGCCAGGGTGGCCCGGCCTACCGCGTAGACGTGGCAGGCACCGTGGCTGAAAGCAGCAAAGGTTCTTCTTCGATCGCGGCCGGGATGCCGATGATGCTGTTCATCATCTTCACCTTGCTCATGCTTCAGCTCCACAGCTTCAGTCGTGCCATGCTGGTGTTCCTGACCGGTCCGCTCGGCATGGCCGGGGTTGCCATGGCCTTGCTGTTGCTCAACCGGCCTTTCGGTTTCGTGGCGCTGCTGGGGGTCATCGCGCTCATGGGCATGATCATGCGCAACTCGGTGATCCTCATCGACCAGATCGAGCAGGATAGGGAGCAAGGGGTTCCTGCGTGGGATGCCATCGTGGAAGCTGCGGTCAGGCGCTTGCGGCCTATCGTATTGACCGCCGCCGCCGCCGTTTTGGCCATGATCCCGCTGTCCCGCAGTGTTTTCTGGGGGCCGATGGCCGTCGCCATCATGGGGGGGTTGATTGTGGCCACTGTGCTCACGCTGCTGGCCTTGCCTGCGATGTATGCCGCCTGGTTCCGGGTGCGGCGCGAGCCGATTACTCCCTGACGATCAGGTTTTCCCTAGGTGCTCGTCTAAGTGGTCCGCCGGGTATTGCCTCGATCGATAAAACTGGTAGCATTGCCGCCATTCAAGGCTCTGGAGGTATCCGGGCCCCATGTCTGGTGTTGGGTTTTTCATTCAAACCTGCTGATGGGGTTCGTTGAGAGTGTGCGGCCAACCGAGGCCGCCAGCGCATGGCCTTGCCGCATAACGCACAAGAACATAAGACAGGCACCACCGAGGCATGCACGACTCTCTCATCCATCTGGAGCAGGTGGCGCGGCTGACGCACGTCAAAGACCGGGACACCACCGATTCCGTACTGGTCGAAGTGCTGCGCACGCTGTTACAGCAGGCTGTGGTGTCCCTCATTGAGGTGCTGCCTTGGAACGAACAATGGCGTTGTCTGGTGCGCGCCCACATTGCACCTGGCATGGTGGCGCCAGCGTCAACCTCGGCATGGACGCCACCCGATGAACTTGAACTCCTGAGCGATTTTCCCCATCGGGTGGCCTGCATTGAAACGCGGCAGACAGGTGTCTTCGAGTACGCGGGGCGGCCCTGCCTTGTCGTGCCCGTGTTTTCAGAGGGTGAAAGGGCGCTTCTCATCGAAGTCCTTCTCGCGCAGCGTCCTCAGCCTGCCACTGTCCGGCTGGTCGAGGGCATTGCGCGCATCTATCAAAACTTCCTGAACCTTCTGGACTACAGCGAGCGTGATTCACTGACATCGCTGCTCAACCGCAAGTCGTTCGACGAAACCTTCTTCAAGGCCACCAGCTCGGTGGCCCATGTGCTGCCAGACGGCAGCTCGTTTGGACAGCGGCGTGAGCATGATGCCTCCGTCTATTGGCTGGGTGTCATCGATATTGACCATTTCAAGCTGGTCAACGACAGGCACGGCCACCTCATCGGTGACGAGGTGCTGCTGCTGATAGCCCGCGTCATGCGCAGCACGTTCCGGCATGACGACAGGCTTTACCGTTTTGGCGGTGAAGAGTTCGTCGTGCTGCTGCGAGCAGACGACGAAGAAGCCGCTCTGGCCATCTTTGAGCGCTTCCGGCGCAATGTCGAACAGTACCCGTTTCCACAGGTCGGTTGCATCACGGCCAGCGTGGGTTTCACGCGGGTCAGGGAGCATGACACGCCTTCAGGCGCCTTTGAACGCGCGGACAAGGCTGTCTACCTGGCGAAGGCCCAGGGCCGCAACCTGGTGCGTGGCTATGAACGCCACGTGGATGTCAGCGGTGAATTGGAGCATCGCCCAGAGGGGGACGTCGAACTCTTCTGATGCCAGGCGGCCATGCCTAGCAAGTCGGCGCGCCGCAGGCTTTACAATAGCAGGTTTGCTGCGTTATGCCTGCGGGCTGTGCAGCCGAAGCGTGCGCGGGTGGCGAAATTGGTAGACGCACCAGGTTTAGGTCCTGACGCCAGCAATGGTGTGGGGGTTCGAGTCCCCCCCCGCGCACCACAACGGATGGAAACACACACGGGGCAGCCGCTGGCTGTCTCATCCCTTATTTAGGAGAAAACCATGGCAGTGAACGTCGAAACCCTGGAAAAGCTGGAGCGCAAGATCACGCTTGAGCTGCCGGTTGACGCCATCCAGAAGGAAGTCGAAGCCCGCCTCAAGCGCATGCAGCGCCAGGTGAAGATGGACGGTTTCCGTCCTGGCAAGGTGCCACTGGGCGTTGTGGCTCAGCGCTACGGCTACTCGGTGCAGTACGAAGTCATGAACGACAAGGTGGGCGAGGCTTTCAATGCTGCCGCCGCTGAAGCCAAGCTGCGCATCGCCGGTTCGCCCCGCATCAACGAAAAAGACGGCGCTGCCGATGGCACCGTGGCTTTTGAAGCCATTTTCGAGGTCTACCCCGAAGTCAAGATCAACGACCTGTCTGGCGCAACCGTCGAGAAGGTTTCTGCCGAGGTCAACGACGCAGCCATCGACCGCACGCTGGACATCCTGCGCAAGCAACGCCGCACGTTCGGCCAGCGCCCGCAGGCTGAAGCTGCCCAGGACGGCGACCGCGTGACCATCGACTTCGAAGGCAAGATCGACGGCGAGCCGTTCGAAGGCGGCAAGGCCGAAGGCTTCCAGTTCCTGGTCGGCGAAGGCCAGATGCTCAAGGAATTCGAAGACGCCGTGCGCGGCATGAAGGCTGGCGAGTCCAAGACCTTCCCGCTGAACTTCCCTGCCGACTACCACGGCAAGGAAGTGGCTGGCAAGCAGGCTGACTTCCTGGTCACCGTGCAAAAGGTTGAAGCCGCCAACCTGCCCGAGGTTGACGAGACCTTCGTGAAATCCCTGGGTATTGCTGACGGCACGGTGGAAGCCCTGCGCGCCGACATCAAGAAAAACCTGGAGCGCGAAGTCAAGTTCCGCCTGCAGGCCCGCAACAAGGCCGCCGTGATGGACGCGCTGATCGCCCAGGCCGAGCTGGACCTGCCCAAGGCCAGCGTGGAAGCCGAGGTGGAGCGTCTGGTGGAAGGTGCCCGCGCCGACCTGAAGCAGCGCGGTATCAAGGACGCTGACAAGGCTCCGATTCCTCCCGAGCTGTTCAAGGACCAGGCCGAGCGCCGCGTGCGCCTGGGCCTGGTGGTGGCCGAGCTGGTCAATTCCAACGACCTGCAGGCCAAGCCTGAGCAGATCGACGCCCACATCAACGAGCTGGCAGCTTCCTACGAAAGCCCGGCCGACGTGGTGCGTTGGTACAAGGCCGACAACCGTCGCCTGGCCGAGGTCGAAGCCATCGTGATCGAGAACAACGTCACGGAATTCGTTCTGGGCAAAGCTCAAGTGACCGAGAAAGCCATCAGCTTCGAAGAACTGATGGGTCAGGCTTGATCCAGCAACTGCCGGATTGACGCAAAAGGGCGGAATCACCTTCCGCCCTTTTTTCTTGCCGCTACGCCCCCACTTGCCAAACTCCCTTTCGGCTTTGGTTACAGTAGCGCTGTAACGTTTTCTGGAGCTTCCACACATGAGCGCATTGGACGCACAAAACCTGGGCCTGGTGCCCATGGTGATCGAACAGTCGGGCCGTGGCGAACGCGCCTATGACATCTATTCCCGCCTCCTCAAGGAGCGTGTGGTGTTTCTGGTGGGGCCGGTCAACGACCAGTCTGCCAACCTGGTGGTGGCACAGCTGCTGTTCCTGGAAAGCGAAAACCCTGACAAGGACATCTCGCTCTACATCAACTCCCCGGGCGGTTCGGTGAGCGCTGGCATGTCGATCTTCGACACCATGAACTTCATCAAACCCGACGTGTCCACGCTGTGCATGGGCATGGCGGCCAGCATGGGTGCATTCCTGCTGGCGGCTGGCGCCAAGGGCAAGCGCTTTGCGCTGCCCAACTCCCGCGTCATGATCCACCAACCGCTGGGCGGCGCCCAGGGCCAGGCCACCGACATCGAAATCCACGCCCGCGAGATTCTGCGCCTGCGCGCCGATCTGAACAAGGTGCTGGCAGAACGCACCGGTCAGCCGCTGGACAAGATCGAGCGTGACACCGAGCGCGACTACTTCATGTCTGCCGCCGAGGCTGCCGAGTACGGCCTGGTGGACAAGGTGATCGACAAGCGCGGTGCCTGAGCGCTGACCCGGCCCTGGCTGGTGCCAGGGCCGTCCGCTGCGCCTTCACGTATCATTGGCCCCCTGGATTTCCCGAGACCGTTCAAGGCACGCACACATGGCCGACAAAAAAGGCGCCAACAGCGAAAAAACCCTTTACTGCTCCTTCTGCGGCAAGAGCCAGCACGAGGTGAAGAAACTCATTGCCGGTCCGTCGGTGTTCATCTGCGACGAGTGCATTGACCTGTGCAATGACATCATCCGCGACGAACTGCCCGCCACCACGGTGAAGGCAGGCGAGGGTGACCGTCTGCCCAGCCCGGTGGACATCAAGAAACACCTCGATAACTACGTGATTGGCCAGGAAATGGCCAAGAAGTCGTTGTCGGTGGCGGTGTACAACCACTACAAGCGCTTGCGCCACAAGGAAACCGCCAAGAAGGACGACGTGGAACTGGCCAAGAGCAACATTTTGCTCATCGGCCCCACGGGTTCTGGCAAGACCCTGCTGGCCCAGACCATGGCGCGCATGTTGAACGTGCCCTTCGTGATGGCCGACGCCACCACGCTGACCGAAGCCGGTTACGTGGGCGAGGACGTGGAAAACATCATCGCCAAGCTGCTGCAGACCTGCGACTACGACGTCAGCAAGGCGCAGCAGGGCATCGTCTATATCGACGAGATCGACAAGATCACCCGCAAGTCCGAAAACCCCTCCATCACCCGTGATGTGTCGGGCGAGGGTGTGCAGCAGGCTTTGCTCAAGCTGGTCGAAGGCACCATGGCTTCTGTGCCGCCCCAGGGCGGGCGCAAGCACCCCAACCAGGACATGTTGCAGGTGGATACCTCCAACATCCTGTTCATCTGCGGTGGCGCCTTTGCTGGCCTGGAAAAGGTCATCGAGAGCCGCACAGAAGGCTCGGGCATTGGTTTTGGCGCGTCGGTGAAGAGCAAGCAACAGCGCAGCCTGACGGAGATCTTTGCCGAGGTGGAGCCTGACGACCTGGTGCGTTTTGGTCTCATCCCCGAACTGGTTGGTCGCCTGCCGGTGGTCACCGCCCTGGCAGAGCTGGGTGAAGATGCCCTGGTGGACATCCTCACCGAGCCCAAGAACGCCGTGGTCAAACAGTTTGCGCATCTGCTGCAGATGGAGGGCGTGGAGCTGGAAGTGCGCCCGCCCGCACTGAAGGCCATCGCGCGCAAGGCCATCAAACGCAAGACGGGCGCCCGTGGCCTGCGTTCCATTCTGGAACAGGCGCTGATGGACACGATGTTTGAACTGCCGAGCATCAGCAATGTCGAAAAGGTCGTGGTGGACGAGTCCACCATTGACGAGGGCAAGCCGCCCTTGCTGGTGTATCGCGAAGCCGCCCGGCAGGCCTGACCGGGCGGGCGTGGGCCCCACCGTGGGCCCATGCCCCCACTGGCAAGTGGGTTGAACTGGCCCGAGGTGCCCCCACTTGGCCCTACAGAAAGAGGTAAGACGATGTCCGGACACCCCCCCCTGCCCAGTGAACCCGTGACGCTGCCACTGTTGCCCTTGCGCGACGTGGTGGTGTTCCCCCACATGGTGATCCCGCTTTTCGTGGGTCGCCCCAAGAGCATCAAGGCCCTGGAGGCCGCGATGGAGAACGAGCGCCGCATCATGCTGGTGGCGCAGAAGGCCGCAGCCAAGGACGAGCCTGCCCCCGAGGACATGTTCGAGATGGGCTGCGTGGCCAGCATCCTGCAGATGCTCAAGCTGCCCGACGGCACCGTGAAGGTGCTGGTCGAAGGCGTGCAGCGTGCCAAGGTGCTGGGCGTGGAAGAGGGCGAAAGCCACTTCAGCGCATCCGTGTCGCCGGTGGAGCCTGCCGCCGAGAGCGCTGAAAGCGAAACGACGGAACTGGAAGCCCTGCGGCGCGCGGTGATGCAGCAGTTCGACCAGTACGTGAAGCTCAACAAGAAGATCCCGTCCGAGATCCTGACGTCCATCGCCAGCATCGACGATGCGGGCCGTCTGGCCGACACCATCGCCGCACACCTGCCGCTCAAGCTTGAAGCCAAGCAGAGCGTGCTGGACCTCGACAAGGTATCGCAGCGCCTGGAAAACCTCTTCGCTCAGCTGGAGCGGGAGGTGGACATCCTCAACGTTGACAAGCGCATCCGTGGCCGCGTCAAGCGCCAGATGGAGAAGAATCAGCGCGACTTCTACCTGAACGAGCAGGTCAAGGCCATTCAGAAGGAGTTGGGCGAGGGCGAAGAGGGTGCCGACATCGAGGAGATCGAGAAGAAGATCAAGCTCGCGAAGATGCCCGCCGAAGCCCGCAAGAAGGCCGACGGCGAGCTCAAGAAGCTCAAGTTGATGTCGCCCATGTCGGCCGAGGCCACGGTGGTGCGCAACTACATCGACGTGCTGACCGGCCTGCCCTGGAGCAAGAAGACCAAGATCAAGCACGATCTGGCCTACGCCGAAGAGGTGCTCAACGAGGACCACTACGGGCTGGAAAAGGTCAAGGACCGCATTCTTGAGTACCTCGCGGTGCAGCAGCGCGTGGACAAGGTCAAGGCGCCCATTCTTTGCCTGGTGGGGCCACCGGGTGTGGGCAAGACCTCGCTGGGGCAGTCGGTGGCCAAGGCCACGGGCCGCAAGTACGTGCGCATGGCGCTGGGCGGCATGCGTGATGAGGCCGAGATCCGTGGCCACCGTCGCACCTACATCGGTGCCATGCCGGGCAAGG
>CAMLOF010000052.1 GCA_946481585.1 uncultured Macromonas sp.
GCGAAGTGTGCCTTGACACGTATGGCCATCTTCAAGCCAAAAACCGCTTTGAGCTTGCCTTCGGCCAGATGCCCGCCAGCGTTCACAGCACTTTCGAGCGCGACTCCCAAGCCTTGTGTAGCGGCGTCCAGCGACATTTGGGCGCGGTCAAACCTCACGGGGAATCGGTCTGGAGCATGCAGGTTGGTGTACTTGGCGAACCAGTCAGACCACTGCACGATGCTTACATTGCTCTGGATCAACGGTACTTCCAGCAACTGTTCAACTCGCTTCAGCTGGTGTTCCTTGATGAACGCCGGGCTTGCCAGTGGCACGATGGATTCCTCGAAAAGCGGCTCGACCACCAAATCACCCCATTGCGGAATCCCATATCGCAGGTCAATGTCGGCTTGGCCGAGCGCAAAGTCACTGGGCGTGTGGGCCGCAGACAGGTTCAGAGAAATGTCAGGAAACGCTTTGGCGAATCGATGCAAGCGTGGCATGAGCCAAAGGCTGGCGATGCTAGGTGCTGAGTGAACGTACAGGTTGTTGCGAATGCCTTGCCGCAGATCCTCGGTAACCGTTGTGATGGCCGACAGCGCTGTGCTTACATGCAGCAGATAGTGCTCACCAGCTGGGCTCAAGCGCACGCCGTGGGCGCTTCGTTCGAACAAGCGCACGCCCAAATACGACTCAAGTTTTGCGACCTGATGGCTGATGGCAGAAGCGGTGAGGTGCAACTCGGCCGCTGCCAACGCGAAACTCCGCCTTCTGGCAACGGCCTCAAACGCCTGAAGATTTGTGATCGGAGGTAGAGCGGGCATAGGGGCAACCCTGCAGTTGGATGAAGAACTGTCATCTTAGATTGATATTTGATCGCTTGTCATCAACCTGTTGCATCGAGAGAATTCGCCGCAGAACAGGAGACAACGCATCGGACATGTCCATGCGGCGACCTTACCAATGAGGGCGGCTCCTGAATTCATTGAACCACCAGGAGTTTCAACACATGCTTCTCAAAGACAAAGTGGCCGTCATCACAGGCGGTGCCGGACTCAATGGCCTGGGTTATGCCACGGCCAGGCAGATGGCCCAGCAAGGCGCCAAGATCGTCATCCTGGACCTTGAGCGGGCCAGCCCAGCCCAGGCCGCCGCCAGCCTCGGAGCAGGCCATCTGGGTCTTGTGGCTGATGTGACCGACAAGGCGTCGTGCGAGGCCGCTATCGCCACTGCACTGCAAACTTTCGGCCGTATCGACATCCTGGTCAACATCGCTGGTATCACGCAGCCGGTCAAGACGCTAGACATCACTGGCGCAGACTACGACCGCATCCTTGACGTGAATCTGCGTGGCACGTTGTACATGTCTCAAGCGGTGATCCCCGCTATGCGTGCGCAGCAAAACGGCTCGATCATCTGCATTTCATCTGTGTCGGCACAGCGCGGGGGCGGCATTTTTGGTGGTCCGCACTATTCCGCCGCCAAAGCTGGCGTACTTGGTCTCGCTCGCGCCATGGCGCGGGAATTCGGTGTTAACGGCGTGCGCGTCAACTGCATTACCCCGGGCCTGATAGAGACAGATATCACCCAAGGCAAGCTCAGCGACGAAAAGAAGGCTGAAATTGCCGAGTCCATTCCTCTGGCCCGACTGGGGCGACCGGTCGACGTGGCTGGCGCTTGCGTGTTCCTAGCCAGCGATCTGGCAGCCTACTGCACCGGCATCACGTTGGACGTGAACGGTGGCATGTTGATCCACTGATTTCTTATTCACTCGTCAACCCAGGAGACAACACCATGAAACGCAAGACATTCAATCAAACATTGCTCGTCGCAGCATTCGTCTCGGCTTTGCCGCTGGCTGCACAGGCGCAAGCCGTGAAGCTCACGCTGGGCCATGGCGCAGCGCCAGGCAACCCGCGTCACGAGGCATCGGTCAAATTTGCCGAAGTGCTCAAAGCCAAAACGGGTGGGCGCATCGAGGTGCAGGTTGCGCCTTCGGCCCAACTGGGCGATGACGCAGCCATGGTGACAGCCGTGCGCACCGGTGCGCTCGACATGACCGCCAACTCGCAGGGTGCGGTTTCCGCCGCAGTACCGGAGTACGCGGCCTTCGGTATGCCCTTCATGTTTTCTTCTCCGGCACAAGCCTTCAAATTGCTGGACGGCCCGCTGGGTCAGGAACTGGCACAGAAGACGGCCGACAAGGGCATGATCCTTTTGGGAACCTGGGACAACGGCATCCGCCAGATGACCAACAGCAAGCGCCCGATTGGCAAGGTCGAAGACATGAAGGGCCTGAAGATGCGTGTGCCGCCTGACGCCACGCTGGTGGACATCATGCAAGCACTGGGCGCCGAAGCGCAGCAGATCAAGTTCGCTGAACTGTATGTGGCGCTGCAGCAGGGCGTGGTCGATGGCCAAGAGAACCCGTTGGTCAACATCCATGCCAGCAAGCTGTATGAGGTGCAAAAACACCTGGCACTGACCAACCATCAGTTCCAGATGACGCCCTTGTTGATGAGCAAGCGTACCTGGGACCGCCTGTCTGATGCGGACAAAAAGGCTGTGCAGGAGGCCGCCGCCGAGGCCACCGCACTGCAACGCAAGCTCTCCGCTGACGCCGACGCCAAGCTGCTCGATGACCTCAAGGCAAAGGGCGTGCAGGTGACCACTGTCGACAAAGCAGCGTTTGCCAAAGCTACTGCAGCGGTGGACGACAAATGGCTGGCCACACCTATCGGCCCGTACCTCAAGAAGGTCATTGCCGCAGCGCGCTGATTCAGAACAGCGATTTTTCTGGCAGTGGCTGCGTGGGCAGGAGCTCGCGCAGCCCAAGGAGTTGACAGATGAACTTTATTGAGCGGGCCGTTGTCGGCTTGTGTCGCCTGATGCTGTGGATCAGCACGGCCATCATCTTCGTGATCCTGGTGGTCAATACTGTGCTCCGCTACGCCACCGGCAGCAGCCTGCAATGGGCCAATGAAGTGCCTGAGCTGCTCTTCCCCTGGTTGGTCATGTCGGGCGTGGTACTTGCCGCCGCACATGGTGCACACATCACCACCAGCTTTCTCATGGATGCGGTACCTGCCTCTTTGCGCCGGTGGATCGCCATCGGCACATGGTTTGTCGTTGCGGGGCTGTACGGCACGTTGGCCTGGGCGACCTTCCAGATGCTGGAGATCGTTCACGATGAGAAGTCCCCCATCCTGCAAATACCCGGCTCGCTCACCTACGGTTGTGTGATGACTGGCTTGTTGATGCTGGGCCTGCTAGCGCTGAAGTCCGCCTGGAACGCCTGGCAGGCACCCCCTGTGGAACATCCGCAAGGTGAAGAAACCGCAGTGCCTGAAGCGCACTGGTAAGTCGCCACGCACGCAAAGGAACGCACCATGAGCGCACTGATTCTTTTCGTATTTCTCGGGGCGGCCGTGTTGGCCATGCCTATTGCCCACGCCTTGCTGGTCGCCGCCATGGCCGCTGCCGCCGCATCCGATCGCGTCCCGCTGGATCTGCTTGTTCAGCAGATGGTGGCGCAAGTGCAGAGTTTTCCGCTGATCGCGATCCCGTTCTTCATGCTGACGGGCTCGCTGATGATGGGTGGCCGCCTCGGCGCCGCTTTGGTTGGCGTGCTGTCAACACTGATCGGCCGTTTTCATGGTGGCCCGGCACAAGTGGGCGTGCTTTCGTCCACGCTGTTCGGTGGCGTTTCGGGCTCAGCAGTCGCTGACGCCTCGGCCATCGGATCGCTGCTGATTCCTTGGCACAAACGCCTGGGTTACCCGCCCGCTTTCTCGGCCGCCACGCTGGCAGCAGCAGCGACTATCGACATCCTGATTCCGCCGTCGATCCCAATGATCTTGTTTGCTTTGACGGCCAATGCCTCCATTGCAGCGTTGTTCGTGGCTGGCATCCTGCCGGGCATCCTGATGTGCGGTGGCTTCATGTTCATGTGTTGGTGGGTTGGTCGTCGTCGCAACTTCCCGCGCGACACCACGCCTATCGACTGGACCGCGTTTCGCACCCACTTGCTGTATGCCTCACCAGCGTTGGTCTTGCCGGTGCTCATCGTGGTGTTCCTCCGCTTTGGCATTGCCACGCCCACCGAAGTGGCGGTGTTGTCAACTTTGTATGCGGCGGTGGTGTCTGTGGTGGTCTATCGCGACCTCTCGCTCAAGCGCCTTAATGATGCAGTAGTGCACGCCGGGCTGGCCACAGGTGTCGTATTGCTGGTGATCATGGCCTCGGCGGCGATTGGCTGGCTGCTGACGTACGACCAGATGCCCAGTGGGGTTGCCAACTGGATCACGCTGAACATTGAGCAGGACTGGATAGTCATTCTCATCATGAACCTGCTGATGCTGTTTATTGGCATGTTCATTGACCTGCCCGCTGCTGTGCTGCTTCTGACCCCCGTGTTCTTGCCGCTGGCCGAAAGCATAGGAATGGACCCCGTGCAGCTCGGGATCATGATGGTCGTGAACCTGGCGGTTGGCCTGTACACACCCCCAGTGGGCACCACTCTGTTCATCACGAGCGCGCTGGCGAAGGTCAAGGTCGGGCAAACCGTACGCGAATTGGGGCCCTTCTACTTCGTGGCATTCCTTGTGCTCGCCCTGGTGTCTTACGTGCCGGCTTCCATCCTGCGCTGACTCTCCATTTCACTCATCCCGGATCGGCCTGCTCGCGGCAGGCCGCGGGGCAACTCTTACCTCATAACCCGAAGGAAACCCCATGACGACCAATTCCGACACTCTGGCGGCCTTGGCCCGGTGCGCTTACCGCATCCGCCGCTACGCACTGCGCATGGGCGAAGTGCAAGGGCAAGGCTACATCGGACAAGCGCTGGGTTGGGCCGATGTGCTTGCCGTGGCCTATGGTCATGCGCTGAACCTCCGTCCAGATGAACCCGAATGGGAGGGCCGTGACCGCTTTCTGCTCTCACATGGCCATTACGCGATTGCGCATTACGCCGCACTGATCGAAGCCAAGATCATTCCCGAAGAGGAGTTGGAGACTTACGGGAGCGACGACAGCCGCCTTCCGATGTCTGGCATGGCAACTTACACGCCTGGAATGGAAATTTCCGGCGGTTCGTTGGGGCAGGGGTTGATCATTGGCGTGGGTATGGCGCTGGGACTCAAGCAAAAGCGCAACCCTGCTTTTGTTTACAACAGCATGAGCGACGGCGAACTGGACGAGGGCTCAACCTGGGAGGCCGCGATGTCTGCCGCGCACCACCGGTTGGACAACCTGATCTGCCTGGTGGACATCAACAACCAGCAAGCCGACGGTCCCTCAGGCAAGGTTCTGGGTTTCGAGCCACTGGCTGACAAATGGGCCGCTTTCGGGTGGCATGTACAGCGTGTGGATGGGAACCATCTGCCAGCGGTTCTGAGAGCATTTGAAACTGCTCGAAAAGTACCTGATGCCAAACCTCGCGTCATTCTGTTCGACACGCTCATGGGCAAAGGCGTGCCATTCCTAGAGACGCGCGACAAAAACCACTTCATCCGTGTTGACCCGCCCGAGTGGCAACAGGCCCTCGCCATCCTCGATCAAAACCAGCCTGAAGGAGCCTGAACATGAACACCGTTGCTGAAAAAAAGCCCCGCCTGACCACCTCGGCCATGATTGCCTCTATCGCAGGCGAAGGTCAGCGTGTAAAAGCCGCACCCTTTGGCAAGGCGCTGGTGGAACTGGCCGCTAATCGTCCAGAGATCGTGGGGATGACCGCAGACCTGGCCAAGTACACCGACCTGCACCTGTTCGCGCAAGCCTACCCGGACCGCTTCCACCAAATGGGCATGGCCGAGCAACTGCTCATGGGTGCGGCTGGCGGTATGGCCAAGGAAGGTTTGATTCCATTTGCCACCACCTATGCAGTGTTTGGCACGCGCCGAGCCTATGACTTCATTCACCAGGTGATCGCGGAAGAGAACCTGAACGTGAAGATGTGTTGCGCCCTGCCGGGCCTGACCACCGGCTACGGCCCTAGCCACCAAGCCACTGAAGACCTGGCCATGATGCGCGGCGTGCCAGGACTGACCATCGTCGATCCCTGCGACGCACTGGACATCGAGCAGGCCGTCCCACAGATCGCTGACCATCAAGGCCCCGTATACATGCGATTGTTGCGTGGAAACGTGCCTTTGGTGCTTGACGAATACGACTACAAGTTTGAACTTGGCAAGGCCAAGCGCTTGGTAGACGGCAACGATGTACTCATCATCTCCAGCGGCTTCATGACAATGAGAGCGCTAGAGGTAGTCAAGACCCTGCAAGCCGACAACATCAGCACGGCAGTGTTGCACTGTCCAACCATCAAACCGCTGGACGAGGCCACCATCCTGTCCGAAGTGGGGGCCAAGCCGCGTCTCGTGGTTGTGGCTGAGAACCATTCAGTGGTTGGTGGACTTGGAGAGGCTGTGGCCAGCGTGCTTCTGCAAAACGGTGTTCAGCCCTCTCGCTTCCGTCTGGCGGGTTTGCCAGATGCCTTCCTGGATGCAGGTGCACTGCCCACGCTGCACGATCGTTACGGCATCAGCACCGAGGCCCTGTCGAAACGCATCAAGGGCTGGTTGGCCTGACCGCGTTGAAAGCACCGCCATCACTGAGCATCAGAACTCCACGTCATGAAGTCCATATTGGTCGCCAACCGAGGCGAGATTGCGATCCGCGTGATGCGCGCAGCCACCGAGATGGGGCTGCGCACGGTGGCGGTGTATTCCACCGAAGACCGCTTTGCCCTGCACCGCTTCAAGGCCGACGAGAGCTACCTGATCGGTGTCGGCCAGAAGCCCATCGCCGCCTACCTTGACATCGACGAGATGCTGCGCGTGGCCAAGCAGGCCAAGGTCGATGCCATCCACCCCGGCTACGGCTTCCTGTCGGAGAACCCCGACTTTGCCGATGCATGCGAAGCGGCGGGCATCGCCTTCATCGGCCCCAAGGGTGATGTGATGAGGACGCTGGGCAACAAGGTGGCCGCGCGCAACCTGGCCGAGTCTGTCGGCGTGCCCGTGATGCCCGCCACACCTCCGCTACCGCGTGACGATGCCACCTGCCTGACCCTGGCGGCATCCATCGGCTACCCCGTCATGCTCAAGGCCAGCTGGGGCGGGGGCGGGCGTGGCATGCGCATCATCCACAACGACCAGGAGCTGCTCACCCAGATGCCCGTGGCGCGCAGCGAAGCGCTGTCCGCCTTCGGCAACGACGAGATCTACCTCGAGAAACTGGTGCAGCGCGCCCGCCACGTCGAAGTGCAGATCCTGGGCGACACCCACGGCCACCTGCTGCACCTCTACGAGCGCGACTGCTCGGTGCAACGGCGCAACCAGAAAGTGGTCGAGCGCGCCCCCGCGCCTTACCTCACCCCCGTGCAGCGCAGAGACCTGTGCGAAGCCGCCTTGTGCCTGGGCCGTGCGGTGAAGTACACCCATGCGGGCACCGTCGAGTTCCTCATGGACGCCGACACCGGCCAGTTCTACTTCATTGAAGTGAACCCGCGCATCCAGGTCGAACACACCGTCACCGAGCAAGTCACCGGCATCGACCTGGTCAAGGCCCAGATTGCCATCACGCAAGGCGCGGTCATCGGCGAGCCCGGTGCCGTGGTTCCCCTGCAGGAGCAGATCCGCCTCAACGGCCACGCCCTGCAGTGCCGCGTCACCACCGAAGACCCCGAGAAGAACTTCGTGCCCGACTACGGGCGGCTCAGTACCTACCGCTCCAGCGGCGGCTTTGGTGTGCGCCTGGACAGCGGCACCGCCTACTCGGGCGCCGTCATCACCCCGTTCTACGACAGCCTGCTGGTCAAGGTCACCACCTGGGGCTCGACGGCCGATGACGCCATCGCACGCATGGACCGCTCGCTGCGCGAGTTCCGCATCCGGGGCGTGGCCACCAACCTGCCGTTCCTGGAGAACGTCATCGCCCACCCGCTCTTCAAGAACGGGCAGTGCACCACGCGCTTCATCGACCAGACCCCCGAGTTGCTCAAGTTCACCCCGCGGCGCGACCGCGCCACCAAGCTCTTGAAGTACCTGGGCGAGGTCAGCGTCAACGGCCACCCCGAGATGAAGGGCAGAACGCTCCCCGAGCTGCCGCTGGCCAGCCCCATCAAACCCGCGTGCGACCTGAGTGTTCCACCCACACCCGGTACGCGCGAGTTGCTCAAGGAACTCGGCCCCGACACCTTCGCGCAATGGATCAAGGCCCAGCAGCGCGTGCTGCTGACCGACACCACCATGCGTGACGCCCACCAGTCGCTGCTGGCCACGCGCATGCGTACCCGCGACATGGTGGACATTGCCCCGCACTACGCCAGGCTGCTGCCCGGGCTCTTCTCGCTCGAATGCTGGGGCGGTGCCACCTTCGACGTGGCCATGCGCTTCCTCAACGAAGACCCCTGGGAGCGGCTGGCCCAGCTGCGCCAGGCCGTGCCCAACGTGCTGCTGCAGATGCTGCTGCGCGCCTCCAACGCCGTCGGCTACACCAACTACCCGGACAACGTGGTGAAGTACTTCGTGCAGCAGGCGGCCAAGGGCGGCATCGACGTCTTCCGTGTCTTCGACTCGCTCAACGCCGTGGACAACATGCGAGTGGCCATGGCCGCCGTGCGAGAAAGCGGCGCCCTGTGCGAAGCCGCCATCTGCTACACCGGCGACCTGTTCGATGCCCAGCGTGACAAATACAACCTGGCCTACTACGTGAAGATGGCCAAGGAACTGGAGAAGGCGGGTGCCCACATCCTAGCCATCAAGGACATGGCCGGGGTCTGCCGCCCCCGCGCGGCTGCGGCCCTGGTCAAGGCGCTCAAGGAAGAGACCGGGCTGCCCATCCACTTCCACACCCACGACACCAGCGGGCTGTCGGGCGCCAGCGTCCTGGCCGCCATCGAAGCTGGCTGCGACATCGTTGACGGTGCGCTTGATGCCATGAGCGGCCTGACCTCGCAGCCCAACCTGGGCAGCATTGTTGCCGCGCTGGAGGGCTCACCCCGCGACACCCAGATCGACCAGGGTGCGATGCGCAGCCTGTCGCACTACTGGGAGGGCGTGCGGCGCTACTACGCCCCCTTCGAGAGCGAGATTCGCTGCGGCACCTCGGACGTCTACCGCCACGAGATGCCCGGCGGTCAGTACACCAACCTCAGGGAGCAGGCGCGTTCGATGGGGCTGGAGCACCGCTGGCCCGACATCGCCGAGGCTTACGCCCAGGTCAACCTGCTGTTCGGCGACATCGTCAAGGTCACGCCCACCTCCAAGGTGGTGGGGGACATGGCGCTCTTCATGGTCGCCAACGACCTGACGCCCGAGGACATCACGAACCCGGACAAGGAGCTGAGCTTCCCCGAGTCGGTGGTGCAGCTCATGCGTGGTGAACTGGGCTTCCCGGCAGATGGCTTCCCCGAGGCTTTGCAGAAGAAAGTGCTCAAGGGGCAGGTGCCCCTGAGCGGGCGGCCGGGCGAACACCTGCCCAGCGCCGACTTGCAGGCCGAGCGCGAGAAGGCGCAAAAGCTCGTGGGCCACGCCATCAGCGACCAGGACCTGGCGTCTTACCTGATGTACCCCAAGGTGTTCCAGGCGTACGCCAGGCACCGCAGCCAGTACGGCGATGTGTCAGGCATTCCGACGCCAGCTTACTTCTACGGGCTGCAGGACCACGAGGAGATTGCGGTCGAGATCGAGCCGGGCAAGACGCTCATCGTCAAGATCGAAGGGCGCACCCCGGCGGATGACGAGGGCCAGTGCCGCCTGTTCTTCGAGCTGAACGGTCAACCGCGCCTGATCCGCGTTCCCAAGGCCGGTGCGGTGGCCAGCGGCAAGACGCTCAAGACGGCGGATGAGGGCAACCCCAACCACATCGCGTCACCCATGCCGGGCACGGTCACGCGCGTGGCGGTCAAGGCCGGGCAGCGGGTGGGCAAGGGCGATGTGCTGCTGTCCATCGAGGCGATGAAGATGGAGAGCCTGGTGTGTGCGGAGCGTGAGGGTACGGTGACGCACATCCACGTCAAGCACGGGGATACGGTGCCGGCCAAGGCGTTGGTGGTGGAGATGGTCGAGCGTCAATAGTGGGTCGAAAGCTCCCTTTCACACCCATCAACCATCACCAAAGCCCCCCTCACCTCACCCCCGCCTTCCGAATCCTCTCCCAATCCTTCAGCGTCTGCTGCAAGCGGTTCTTCTGGTTCGGGTGGCCGTTGGCGAACGTTTTCACCAACCGTTCCTTGAGTTCTGCATTGGGCAGCGGCGCCGCCAGGGCCTTGAGCTGGTCGATCAGCAGCATCACCGTCTGAAAACTCCCCGAATGCACCGCCAGGGCCAGCATGCCCTGCCCGTCGGGCGTTTCGCTCAGCACGTTGGCGCCCTGGGCGATCATGTATTTCACCAGGCCGTCTTTGCCGTGCGCGCAGGCCCAGTGCAGGGGCACCAGGCCGTTGCCCGCCGGGGCGCAAAAGTCGTTGCCGGGGTACAAGAGTTCCGGCGCCAGGGGCCAGCCCGACGCCTTGACCATCTGCTGCAGTTTCCAGTCCGCCGCCGCTGTCACAGGCGCCTCGCTTTCACGGTTTTGCCCTTCACCTTGCCCGCGTTCAGCCCGCGCAGGGCCTGGTCGGCCACGCTGCGTTCAACGGCCACGTAGGTAGAAAACTCGTTGACGTTGATCTTGCCGATCTGCTCGCCCTTGAGGCCCAGGTCTTTGGTCAGAGCGCCCAGCACGTCGCCTGCGCGGATCTTTTCCTTGCGGCCACCCACGATCTGCAGCGTGACCATGGGCGGGTGCAGCGGTTCGGCGCCGGCGGGCTCGGTCAGCTCGCTCAAGGGGTGCCACACGCTTTCGCTGCCTTGCATCTGTTCAATGCGGCCCACGCTGCCCATTTCGTCCATGGTGGCCAGGCTGAAGGCCCAGCCGTCGCCATCCGCGCGGCCGGTGCGGCCTATGCGGTGGGTGTGCACTTCGGGGTCGGGGGTGATGTCCACGTTGATGACGGCTTCGAGCTGGGCAATGTCCAACCCGCGTGCGGCCACGTCGGTGGCCACGAGTACGCTGCAGCTGCGGTTGGCAAATTGCACCAGCACCTGGTCGCGCTCGCGCTGGTCCAGGTCGCCGTGCAGTTCCAGCGCCACGATGCCTTGTGCCTGCAGCACGGCCACCAGGTCGCGGCAGCGCTGCTTGGTGTTGCAAAACGCCAAGGTGCTGGCCGGGCGGAAGTGGTTGAGCAGCAGGCCCACGGCGTGCAGCCGGGTGGTTTCGTCCACCTTGTAAAAGCGCTGGCGTATCTTGCTGGCGGCGTGGCCTTCGGTCAGTTTCACTTCCTTGGGCTCGCGCATGAAGCGCCCGGCCAGCTTGGCCACGCCGTCGGGGTAGGTGGCCGAGAACAACAGCGTCTGCCGCTCTTTGGGGCAGGCTTGGATCACCTTGGCCATGTCTTCGGCAAAGCCCATGTCCAGCATGCGGTCGGCTTCGTCCAGCACCAGGGTGTTCAGCGCATCCAGCGTCAGGTTCTGGCGCGCAAGGTGGTCCAGCACGCGCCCGGGCGTGCCCACCACAATGTGCGCGCCGTGGCCCAGGCTGGCCACCTGGTTGCGCAGCGGCACACCGCCGCACAGGGTCAGGGTCTTGATGTTGTCTTCGGCACGGGCCAGGCGGCGTATCTCTTGCGTGACCTGCTCGGCCAGTTCGCGCGTGGGGCACAGCACCAGGGCCTGCACCGCAAAGCGGCGCGGGTTGAGGTTTTGCAGCAGCGGCAGGGTGAAGGCGGCGGTCTTGCCGCTGCCGGTCTTGGCCTGGGCGATCAGGTCTTGCCCGGCCAGCGAAAGCGGCAGGCTGGCGGCCTGGATGGGCGTCATGGACACGTAGCCCAGCTGCTGCAGGTTGGCCTGCATGGCGGGGGGCAGTGGCAGGCGGGTAAAAGGCTGGGCTTGGGCGGCTTTGGCGGCGGATTCGCCGTCGGGGGCAGTTTGGGTCATGCGTGATTGTCCGCTTTCTGCGCACGCCCTGCTGGCTCAGAACCCCGCCAGCACGTGGCGCGCCAGCAGCGCGGCCAGCACCCACATGGTCAGGCCGATGAGGCCGTCCAGCACCTGCCAGGCGCGGGGCCGTGCGAACCACGGGGCCAGCCACCGCGCGCCAAAGCCCAACAGGCTGAACCACAGCATGCTGGCCGAACTGGCCCCGGCCACGAACCAGCCTTGCAGCGGCGTGGGTTGCTGTGCGCCTATGCTGCCCACCAGCAGCACCGTGTCCAGGTACACGTGCGGGTTGAGCAGGGTGAACGCGGCGGCCTGGGCCAGTGCCGCGCCACGGCGCAAGCCTTCGCCCCCTTCGGCGGCCTGCAACTGGCCTGCGTGCCGCACCCGCAGCAGGGCCTTCCATCCGTACCAGGCCAGGAACGCGGCCCCGGCCAGTGCCAGCGCACGGGCCATGTTCGGGCGGTCGCCCAGGGCCTGGGCCATGCCAAACACGCCTGCGGTGATGAGCACCGCGTCGGCCACGCCACAGAACAGCACCACGCTGCCCACGTGTTCGCGGCGCAGGCCTTGGCGCAACACAAAGGCGTTTTGCGCCCCAATGGCCACGATGAGGCCAAAGCTCAGGGCCAAGCCCTGCATGTAAACGGGCCATGCAGCCCCGGTGGTGGAAACAACTTCATTCATGCCGAGAGCTTGCGGCCTGCGGCAAATGAAGGCAAGCTATATATGCTTTTGTAAATTAAGAATGGCTAATTCGATGCTGGACTACGCTTCGCTCCAAGCCCTGGCCGCCGTGGTGCGCGAAGGCAGTTTTGAACGCGCCGCGCGCACGCTGAACGTGACGCCATCGGCCGTGTCGCAGCGCATACGCCTGCTGGAAGAGCGCATGGGCTGCGCCCTGGTGGTGCGGGGCCAGCCCTGCGAGGCCACGGACACTGGCCGTAGGCTGTGCCAGCACGTGGACAGGGTGCGCCTGCTGGAACACGAACTGCGTGGCGACTTGCCCGCGCTGGCGCCGGACGAACAGGCCTGGGTGAGTGTGCCTGTGGCGGTGAACGCCGACAGCCTGGCCACCTGGTTCACCGACGCCATGACCGCGTTTGCCGCCCAGGCGCCCGTGCTGCTGCAACTGGCCGTGGACGACGAGGGCCACACCGCCGAGTGGCTGCGCAGCGGCGCGGTGCTGGCGGCGGTCACGTCTGTGGAGCAACCGGCGGCGGGCTGCAACAGCCGGCCCCTGGGGGCCATGCGTTACGTGGCGGCGGCCAGCCCGGCGTTTGTGGCCCGCCATTTTGCGCAGGGGGTGAATGCCAGCACCCTGGCTGCCGCCCCCAGCCTGCTGTTCAGCGCCAAGGACGAACTGCAGCACCGCTGGGTGAGCCGCCTGTGTGGCCACCATGTGGAGCTGCCCCGGCACACGCTGCCATCGTCGCAGGGTTTTGTGGTGGCGGGGCTGGCGGGCATGGGCTGGGGCCTGCACCCGCTGGGCCTGGTGGCAGGGCACCTGGCCAGCGGCGCCTTGGTGGAGTTGGTGCCCAATGCCCCGCTCGACGTGCCCCTGTACTGGCAGCAGGCGCGGGCTGCGTCAACGTTGCTGGACGCCTTGACGCAGCAGGTGCTGCGTGTGGCGCGGGCGGAACTGTTGCAGCCTTGAGCGGGGCAGCAAACCCCCTTGTGCGAACGGGTCATTGGCTTGCATTTCAAATGCAGCATTTACCGCCCTTGAAACCCTTC
>CAMLOF010000053.1 GCA_946481585.1 uncultured Macromonas sp.
GGCGCGCTGGAGCAGTCCAACGTCGATCTGACCTCCCAGCTCGTCAGCCTCATGACCGCGCAGCGCAACTACCAGGCCAACACCAAGGTGTTCTCCACGCAGAACGCGATGATGCAGTCGCTCATGCAGTCGATGTGAGGCGTGAGCGATGGATGCCTTGATCTACACCGCCATGAGCGGCGCCGAGCGGGCCATGCGGGCCCAGCAGGTGCACGCCAACAACCTGGCCAATCTGGAGACGCCGGGCTTTCGCGCCGACATGGAGTTGGCCACGGCACGCGCCGTGGAAGGCTATGGCTACGACGCCCGGCACCTCAGCGAACTCAGCGCCAGTTCGGTGTCTTCGCGCCAGGGCGCCCTGCGCCAGACGGGGCGTGAGCTGGACGTGGCGGTGGTCGGCGAAGGCTACTTCACCGTGCGTTCCGGCAACGGTGAAGCCTACACCCGCGCGGGCAACTTCACCCTGGACGCCGAGGGCGGCCTGTTGCTCAATGGCCGACAGGTGCTGGGCGACGGAGGCGAGATCGTGCTGCCGCCGCACACCCGCGTGGCCATCGGCCAGGACGGCACCGTATCCATCCAGCCGCCGGGGCAGACCGAGCTGCAGGCGGTGGACCGCCTCAAGCTCGTGCGCCCGCAGGCCGCCGACATGAGCAAGAACACCCTAGGGCTGCTCGTTTCGCGCTCTGGCGAGGAGCTGGCTGCCGACGACACCGTGCGCGTCAGCGCCGGGCACCTCGAGGGCAGCAACGTTTCCGCCGTGGAGGAGATGGTCGCCACGCTGGCCGTCACACGCGACTTCGAGGTCCAGATGAAGCTGCTCGGCGCGGCCGACGGCATGGCCGAAGCGGGCAACCGGCTGATGCGTGGTTGACGCAGACCGCCCCACTCATTCACGAATCAAACAGGAGTCACCATGAACCCAGCCATGTGGATCAGCAAGACCGGCGTGCAGGCGCAGGACGCCAAGCTGCAAGCCATTGCCAACAACCTCGCCAACGTCAACACCACTGGCTTCAAGCGCGACCGTGTCGTTTTCGAGGACCTGTTCTACCAGGTCGAGACACCGCCCGGTGCCGCCATCGACGAGAACAACAGGGCGCCGTCCGGTGTGCAACTGGGCAACGGCACCCGGCTGGTGGGCACGCAGAAGGTGTTCACCACGGGCAGCCTGCAGACCACCGGTCAGGCGCTGGACGTGGCCATCGTCGGCAACGGTTTCCTGCAGGTGGAAATGCCCAGTGGCGACACTGCCTATACCCGTGCCGGGCAGTTGCAGGTCAACGCTGAAGGCCGTCTCGTCACCGCCAAGGGCCTGCCCCTGCTGCCCGAGATCACCGTTCCCGCCAACGCCACTGCCGTCACCATCGGCGAGGATGGCACCGTCACCGCCACCGTTTCGGGCTCGACCAAGCCGACCCAGCTCGGCCAGATCACGCTGGCGGGCTTCGTCAACCCGGCCGGTCTGCTGGCGCTGGGCGACAACCTGTACCAGGAGACGGCCGCCAGCGGCGCGCCCGCCGAAGGCGTGCCGGGCGAGGACGCCCTGGGCAAGCTCAAGCAGGGCGCGCTCGAAGGCTCCAACGTCCAGGTGGTGGAGGAGATGGTCGAGATGATCACCGCGCAGCGCACCTACGAGATGAACACCAAGGTGCTGTCCGCTGCCGACAACATGATGCAGTACCTGGCCCAGGCGGTGCGCTGATGAACCGTCTGCCGCTTCTGGGCCTGGTGGCGCTGCTGTCTGCCTGTGCGGCCATCGAGCCGCCGCAGGTTCCGCCGTTGACCGACAGCCCTCTGCCCCCCATGCAGCCGCAGGCGCGCAAGGGCCAGTCCGGCGGCGTGTTCCAGCCAGACGCGCCCTGGCTGCTCACGTCCGACAGCCGTGCCTTCCGCCCCGGCGACGTGCTCACCGTCGTGTTGCAGGAGACGACGCAGGCCAGCAAGAGTTCGGGCACCGACATTGCCAAGAGCAGCGATGTGTCCATCAGCCCGCTGACCCTGGCCGGCAAGAGCGTGAACCTGACCAACATGGGCGCTGGCGCCGAGCGCGACTTTTCCGGCAGCGCCAGCAGCACCCAGCAAAACGCCTTGCAGGGCGCCATCACCGTGGTGGTGCACGAGGTGCTGCCCAACGGTCTGCTGCGCATCTCGGGCGAAAAAAAGCTCTACCTCAACCAGGGTGAAGAGTTCATCCGCCTCAGCGGCTACGCGCGCGCGGCCGACATCGACGCCGACAACCGCCTGTCCTCGCAGCGCATCGCCAACGCCAACATCGCTTATTCGGGCAAGGGCACGCTGGCAGATTCCAACAGCGCGGGCTGGCTGACGCGTTTCTTCAACAGCCCCTGGATGCCTTTCTGATCACCCCCGAAGGAACCTGCACGATGCACGCGACCTCCCGCTTCCCCTACCGCTGGCTGGCCCGCCTGGCCTGCCTGCTGATGCTGGCCTGTGGCGGCGTGCAGGCGGCCCAGCCCTTGCGCAACCTGGTGCAGGTGGAGGGCGTGCGCGACAACCAGCTCATCGGCTACGGTCTGGTGGTCGGCCTCAACGGCTCGGGCGACAGCACCCAGGTCAAGTTCTCGGGGCAGTCGGTGGCGAACATGCTCAAGCAGTTCGGTGTGAAGCTGCCCGAAGGCAGCAGCACCAAGCTCAAGAACGTGGCCACGGTCATGGTCAGTGCCGTCTTCCCTTCCGGCTACCGCAAGGGCCAGACGCTGGACGTCACCGTCTCGTCCCTGGGTGATGCCAAGAGCCTGCGCGGCGGCATGCTGCTGCTCACGCCGCTGCGCGCCGCCGACGGCGAAATCTACGCCCTGGCGCAGGGCAACCTGGTTGTCGGCGGCTTGACCGCCCAGGGTAACAGCGGCTCCAGCGTCACGGTCAACTCGCCGACGGCCGGGCGCGTGCCCAACGGCGCCACCGTCGAGCGCGAGATCGAGACCGATTTCGCCACCCGTCCCACCGTGCGGCTCAGCCTGCGACGGCCGCACTTCCAGACCGCCACCAACATCGTCGAAACCATCAACCGCCGTTTCGGCGGCATCGCCAGCACGCAGGACGCCACCAGCGTGGAGGTGCGCGCCCCGGCCGACCCGACCCAGCGTGTCGCCTTCGTGGCGCAGCTGCAGGCCTTGCCCATCGACGTGGGCGTGGAAGTGCCCAAGGTGATCTTCAACTCCCGCACCGGCACCGTGGTCATCGCCGACGGCGTGCGGGTCCGCCCCGCCGCGGTCTCGCACGGTTCGCTCAAGGTTGTCATCTCGGAGCAGCAGGGTGTCAGCCAGCCCGCGCCCCTGTCGCAGGGGCAGACCACCGTGGTGCAGAACTCCAACGTCGCCGTGCAAGAGGGCAACGGGCACATGTTCCACTGGGCCAAAGGCGCGAAGCTGCAGGACATCATCGACACCATCAACAGCACGGGCGCCTCGCCCGACGACATCATGGCCATCCTGCAGGCGCTGGACCAGGCTGGGGCCATCGATGGCGAACTCATCGTGATCTGAGGGAGACCTGTCCATGAACCTGACGTCCTTTCCCGCGCTGCCAGTGGTTGGCGCCTCCGACCTGACGGCGAGCGAAGCTGCCATTGCCGCCGCCCGCCAGGGCGAAGGGGAGGCATCCCAGGATGCCGCCTACCGTGCCCGGGCACGTGCCGCTGCCGAAAAGTTCGAAGCCTTCTTCATCACCGAGATGATGCGGCAGATGCGCCGTTCGGCCAGCGTACTGGCCGATGAGGACAGTGTTTTCAAGAAATCCGTCAACCGCGATATGTTGGAACTCACCGACACGCTGGTCGCGGACGATCTCTCGGGTCAGCATGCCTTCGGCATCGCTGACGTCATCCTGCGCCAACTGCTGCCCGAGCGGACGGTGCCAGAGAGCGGGCTTAAGTTTTCTGGCGTTCCGGTCGCCAGACAGGTTCAAGGGGATGGCACGGGCCAGATCCCGTAACCATTCGTCACATCATGACCCTGATCAACAACGCGCTCAGTGGCGCTCAGGCAGCCCAGGTTGCCCTCAACACGGCGAGCCAGAACATTGCCAACGTCATGACGCCAGGGTACACCCGGCAGGGTGCATTGTTGGCAACGGTGGGGCCATTGGGTGCGGGCAGAACCGCCGCCGGAGGGGGCGTGGCAGTCCCGACCCTGCTGCGCTTCAGCGACAGTTACAAGAGCCAGCAGATGTGGCTGGCGGCGTCGGAGTTGGGTAGCCGCAGCGCTGCCACGACCTACTACCCGCAACTCGAGCAGGTGTTCGGAGATGCGAGCGCCAACGTGGACGCAGGGCTAGACAACTTCTTTGCCGCACTCAACGCCGCGAGTACAGACCCCAGCTCCAGCCCCTTGCGCCAGCAGGTGATCACGGCGGCAGACGCCCTGGCGCAGCGTTTCAACAGCGTCAACCAGGTGCTGGTCAACCAACGCCAGTCACTGGCGGTGCAGCGCGACGCCACCCTGACACAGATCAACGGCCTGGGCCGCGACATCGCTGAACTCAACCGGCAGATTGCCTCAGCCGCCGCGCTCGGCGCCAACACCTCCAACCTGACCGACGCGCGAAACAACAAGATCGACGCGCTGGCCAACTTGGTGGGCGTGCAGGTGGTTGAGCAACCGGACGGTACTGCCAGCGTGTCGCTCAAAAATGGAGTTCCGTTGGTAGCCGGTTCGCTGGCTGCAACGGTGACTTCCCAAAGTGCCGCAGATGGTTCTCATACTCTCAAGGTGGTCTTCGCCAAGGAGACGTTCAACTTCCCAGGTACATCGCTGGGGGGGCAGCTCGGTGGCATGGAAGAGTACGAATCCACCGCGCTGTCGCCCTTGCTCGTGGAGCTCGCTGATCTCGCCACCGGGGTGGCAGACGCCGTCAACAACCAGCTGACGCTGGGTTACAAGCCTGACGGTTCCGGCGGCACGGCACTGTTCCAGGTGGACGCGACATCGGGCGGCTTGCTGCGTGTAGTGGGAGGTGTCACGGGGGCGGACCTGGCGTTCTCGAGCGACGCCGCCAACCCAGGCAACAGCGACAACCTGCTCACCCTGGTCGGACTGATCGACCAGCCAGTGACGGTGGGAGGCTTGGGCAGCGTGCGCCTGGGTGACGTGCACGTGCAAATGCTGGGGCGCCTGTCCATGCAGAGCCAGCAGAACACGGCGGCGTTGGGCACGGCACAGACCGTGCGCGACCATGCCGAGGAAAGCTGGAAGACCACCAGCGGCGTCAACCAGGACGAGGAAGCCATGAACCTTGTGCAGTACCAGCAGATGTACCAGGCCAACATGAAGGTCATCGCCGTGGCGGGTGAATTGTTCGACGCCACCCTGGCCGCTTTCTGAGGAGCCCGACATGCGCGTAGCCAGCACCCAGTACCACGCGACCATGAACACCGCCCTGCAGAACGCGCAGGTGCGGCTGGAGAAGGTCATGCAGCAAATGGCCAGCGCTCAGCGCGTTCAGATGCCATCGGACGACCCCATTGCCACCGTGCGCCTGGGCAGGCTTGCGCGCGAGGACGCCGCCCTCAAGCAATATCGCGACAACATCGCTTCGCTCAACGAGCGGCTGAGCCAGGGCGAGGCCAGGCTCGACAGCATGAACAGCGACCTCATGGCCGCTCGCGATCTGTTGGTCTGGGCCGCCGATGGCAGCAACACGTCCAAAGACGTCAATGCCATGGTCACGCAACTGCAGACACTGCGCGACAGCGTACTGGCTACAGCCAACAGCCGCGACAGCGAGGGCCGTTACGTGTTCTCCGGGACGGCGGTCAACACCGCCACGGTCACCTTTGACAGCGCCGCCGCCGTAGGGTCGCGCTACACCTTCACGGGCAACACCGGTGAGCAGCGGGTGGTCGTGGGCCATGGCGTAACCCAAGTTGCCAACACCACGCTGGACGACGTCGCCAGCTTTCTCAACCAGATCGACCAAAGCATCGAAACGTTGGGCGCCAGTGGTGTCAGTGTGAACGATCCTGCTGTGCATGCCGAACTGGCCGCTACGCTCAACCAGACCGATGCCTTCCTGAACAGCGTCAATACCCGCATCGCGCGTATTGGCGGTGCGATGACCACCTTGGCCACCCTCGACACAACGCATGCGAATGTCAGTCTGTCGAACCAGCAGGCATCCCTGACCCTCGGCCAACTCGACTACAGCGACGCGGCCGTCAGGTTCAATGGGTATACCTCGGCACTGCAGGCCACACAGAAGGCGTATGCCAAGGTCAGTGCGCTGTCACTATTCGATGTGATCTGAGGCAAGCGCGAGCAGAGACAGGAGAAACGCGATGCAAGTAACGCCCTACCTACCAGCGCGTGGTACCGGCCCCAAGGAGCAGCTCCCGGCCGGTGCTTCGGAGCTTGCCCGAGCGCAGGGGACAGCGGCTGAACCAGCCGTACAGGAGGCAGAGAACGGCTTGCGTTCAGCCGAGGGTGCGGGCGTGCCCAGGCGTGTCTTGCGGTCGTGGAGTCCGGGGCGTCAGCAACGTATCGATAGTGCTCGACAGGCGCGTGACTACCTCCGCCAGCTTGCTGGCCAATTGCAGCGCCTCAAGGATCAGATTTCCGCGCAGTTGAGCGCGGCCCGCCGTCAGGTGGAAGGCGCATCGCAGGATCGTGTGGCTGACAGCCCTCAACCCAAGGACGACGCGTCTTGGGAGCAGACCTTCCAGGAACTTGACCAGCTTTGGAGCGAGCGTCAACAGCGAGGCGTCAGCCTGCTTGATGGACAACTCCGTTACCAAGCGAGTGGCGCGGCGCAGCAACGCTTCCGCCTCCGGGGCATGGATGCCCAGTCTCTGCGTTCGGGCGCGCGCGAAGTTCTCGCGTTCTCACTGGCCGGGCGAGCAGGCGCCACCACGTCTGCCACAGTGGACCCGCGCGATGGCACCGAAGCCAACGTGGCCAGGATAGACCAGGCCCTCAGCCCGCTGGGCGTGCGCGTTGGTCTCGACGAGCAAGGGCAACCTGTTTTTAGCGCAGACGAAGTTGCGTGGCCGAAGATCCGAGACGGGTTGACCGTGCGTGGTGAAGGCCGTCGTTTCGCCGCAGGCCAGCATAACAAGGTGCGTGCAGACGTCGATGCCGGCGTGGTTCAACCCCATGCATGGAAGACACTCGCGAAGGATGGCGCTGGGCTGCGGCAGGTTCTGCACGCGGTCACGCGGGCGCTGGACCGGGTCAAGGAGGCGCAACGCGAAGTCAGCCGCGCCCTGGCCGAAGCCACCGCCGAGATGGCGCGTGCGGAGGATCCTGCCCAGGCTGTGTTCGTCGAGGCATTTGAAGACATGGCACAGGAGCCGGATTACAGCGTTTACGAACAGGTCGCGCCTGCGCTCAATGGCATCAGCCGCGAGCGCGTTGTCGCGTTGCTGTCTTGGTCTGCAGGTCCGTCAGCCGGTTTGTAAAAAAAATTGCGTCTGCACTTAAGTCCAGGTGCAGGCGGTCGCCTAGTGTTGCAGAGGGCATCGATATCCGACGGCCCCGAACCTCAGGAGAATTCACATGCTCAGCCTGCACACCAACTTCGCTGCACTGTCTGCCCAAAATTCCACGGCCACGACCAACAAAACGCTGACCACATCCATGACCCGCCTGGGCACGGGCTTTCGGGTCAACTCCGCGATGGACGATGCTGCTGGCCTGCAGATCGCAACCCGCCTGAATGCACAGAGCCGCGGCATGGCAGTGGCCATGCGCAACACCCAGAACGGTACCTCCATGCTGCAAGTGGCAGAAGGCGCCATGAACGAGGTCACCAACATCGTCCTGCGGATGAAGGACTTGGCTACCGAGGCAGCCAACGGATCCTCCACCGCTACCGACAAGACCGCGATGAACACGGAGTTCACCGAACTGGGCAACGAGCTGACCAACATCCTGACCAATACCAAGTTCGGTGGCCAGGCCGTGTTCGCTGCGGGCGGCACGCTGACCGCTGCGGTGACTTTCCAGATCGGTTCCGACGCCGCAGAAACCTTTGCTTTCAACGCTTCGGCTGCCAACACCGCCGTTGATACGGCCGTGACCGCACTGAAGGCAGGTGATCTGACAACGGCCGCCAACGCCGCCATCACGCTGGCCAACACCACGCTCGACAAGGTAGGTGAACTGCGCGCCAAGCTGGGTTCCGGTGCCAACCGCCTGGACCACGTGTTCAACAACTTGAGCAACATGCGCACCAACACCGAAGCCGCCAAGGGCCGCATCATGGACGTGGACTATGCGAGCGAGACCGCCTCCATGACCAAGCAGCAGCTGCTGCTGCAGGCCGGCACTTCGATGCTCAAGCAGAGCAGCAGCATGAGCCAGCTGGTGCTGTCTCTGATGCAGTAATCGGTTTCTTGAATGCCATTCGGGCGTTGCGACTCCCCCGCCGCAACGTCTTTTTCATGCCAGGCTTTGCCTGGCTTTTTTTATGTGGCGTACCACGCCACCAGGGCGCGGTACCGGCCCGCAGGAGCTTAGGTCATGGTGGTGAACCTTCCAGTGACGGCGGCAGTGGCCGTGTCCAGTCCCCCCCGCCTGGGGGACGGATCCCGCTCGCCCTTGCCTTGGTCTGCGGGCGACACGGTGGTCCTGGAGGTGGGTCCGCGCAATGGTGCGGAATTGCTGCTTCTGTCGCCCCAGGGCGTGGCGGTGCGTGTACCAGGGCTGGGCGCGCTGGCGGACTTGAATCCCGGGGAACTTCTGCTCATGCGGGTACTGGCCACCGAGCCGGGTTTGCAACTGCAGCACTTGCCGGATGCGCAGCCAACGGTGCCGGACCTGCGCGCGTTGGTCACTGGCGATCAGGAGGTCGCGGCCATGCAGGAATGGCCGCGTCTATCGCAGCGTTTTCTTTCGACCTGGGACGCATCGGCATTGGCTGCAGACTGGCGGGCACGCATGCTACTGCTGCTGGATCGCTGGCAGCCGCCCGGTCCCTTGCCGTGGCAGTTGCGGCAGGGGCTGGAAAACGGTTTTACACAGGCCAACGCGAACGTGTTGTCGCAGGAAACGACCCCCATGTCCGGGCCTTGGCCGCTGACCTGCTACTTGCCCGGAGGCTGGCCTTTGCGTCTGAGCTTGCGCAGGCGCCATGCGCGACGACGCGTGGGGGCGTCGCTTGTGCCCGAAGGGGAACTCTGCCTGACGCTGGACTTGCCGACTTTGGGGCCGCTTCGCTTGCGCATCGCATCTGGTCACACCGGCATCGACGTCCGTTTCGAGACCGCGCGCCAGTCTTTGGCAGACCTGCTGAGCCCGCGGCAGGCGGAGGTGGCGGAGCTGCTGGATAAATTTGGTCTTCCCCTGGCGGGATGGCAGGTGAGAATGCTGGAGACATCTGCGCCCGAGCGCCGTCTCGCCCGCCCGCCAGCGTTGCCTTCCTACGCGGTGTTCCGGGCGGGGGCCGAGTTACTGGCCCTGGCCGCCCGGCTCGAAACCGTCAGCCCAGCGCCCCCACGATGCTGACCTCGCGCTGCTCGGGTACCTCGTTGTACGACAGCACGTGCAGCCCCGGTGCGAACAGACGCGCGTAGCGGGCCAGCAGCGGGCGTATTTGCGGCATCACCAGCAGCACGGGCGGCGCGCCCATCTGCTTCATCTGTTCGCGTGCCATCGGCATGTGGCCTTGCAACTGTGCCAGCAAGTGCGGGTCCACCGGGAAGTTGTCCAGTGTCACCTTGCCACTCTGGCGGGCCTGGTTGAGCGCGTTCAGCAACAGGTTCTCCAGTTCGTTGCCCAGGTTGAAGGCGCGTATCTGGCCTGTGTGCCCGCACAGCTGGTTGACGATCTGGCGACGCAGCGTGCAGCGCACCTCGGCGGCCAGCAGCACCGGGTCCTTGGTCTTCTCGGCGTTTTCCAGCAGCGTGGTGGCAATGGGAACAATGTCCTTGAGTGACACGTTCTCGGCCAGCACGGTGCGCAGCACCTTGAGCAACGCGCTGTGCGTGTAGGCCTTTTCCAGCGCACCCGACAGCTTGGGCGCCAGTGAAGACAGCCGCTCCAGCAGCGCGGGAACGTCTTCGTGCTGGAACAGGTCGGACAGGTTGTCGCGCACCACCTTCGTCAGGTGCGTGGCCAGCACGCTGGGCAAATCCACCACCTGGTAACCCAGGCCCAGCGCATGAGCCTTGTGCTGTGGATCTATCCACACCACCGGCATGCCGAACGAAGGGTCGGTGCCCGGAATGCCGTCCAGTTCCCCGTACACCTGCGGTGAGGGAATGGCCATCAGGCGGTCGGCATGCACCTCTGCCTGTGCCACCACGGCACCGTGCAGCAGCACGTTGTAGTGCGACGGCTTGAGTCCCAGGTCGTCACGCACGTTCACCGCTGGCAGCAGAATGCCCAACTGTTCGCTCAGCGTCTGGCGCAGGCCGCGCAGGCGTTTGACCAGCGGCGCACCCTGCGCTGGGTCGATCTGCGGCACCAGCTTGTAACCCACCGACACCACCAGCGGCTCCACGAACGGCAGACTGGCCCAGTCCAGCTCGGGCGCGGCTTCGGCCAGCAGCGCGCTTTGCACGGCGGTGTCGGGCGGGCGGGGCGCGCTCTGCAGGTGATCGCTCATGCGCCAGGCGGCAAAGCCCAGTACCCCAGCAAAAGCCAGGAAGGTCAGACGCGGCATGCCCGGGATCAGTGCCAGCATGGCCATCAGGCCCGCAGCGCTGTAGAGCACGTTGGGCGACGCCAGCATCTGCGTGCCGATCTGCTTTTCCATGTCGCCCGAATCGTTGACCCGGGTGACCAGAATGGCCGCAGCCGCAGACAGCAGCAAGGACGGAATCTGCGCCACCAGGCCGTCGCCGATGGTCAGCAGCCCGTACTGGCGGAAGGCGTCCGCCAGCGACAGATCGTGCATCAGTGCGCCGATGGCCACGCCGCCGATCAGGTTGATCAGCAGGATGAGGATGCCCGCGATCGCGTCCCCGCGCACGAACTTCGACGCGCCGTCCATCGCACCATAGAAGTCCGCTTCGGCGGCCACGTCGCGGCGGCGGGTCTGCGCGCCCTCCTGGTTGATCAACCCGGCATTGAGGTCGGCGTCAATCGCCATCTGCTTGCCGGGCAGCGCGTCCAGCGTGAAGCGCGCCGACACTTCCGAGATGCGCTCCGCACCTTTGGTGACCACCACGAAGTTGATGATCATCAGGATGACGAAGACCACCAGACCGACCACGAAGTTGCCGCCGATGACGACGTTGCCGAAGGCCTCGATCACGTGACCTGCCGCCGCAGTGCCCTCGTGGCCGCGCAGCAGCACCACGCGGGTGGAGGCCACGTTGAGCGCCAGACGCATCAGCGTGGCACCCAGGATGACCGTGGGGAAGACCGAGAAGTCCAGCGGGCGTCGGCTGCTCACGCTGACGAGGATGACGATCATCGACAGCACGATGTTGAACGTGAACAGCACGTCCAGCAGCAAGGGCGGTAGCGGCAGGATGATCATGGCCAGCAGCGCCAGCAGCATGGCGGGCACCGCGTAGCGCAGTTGCTTGAGGTCGTTCCAGACGGTTCGGAGGGCGTTCATCGCAGCGGGATCAGGTCAGGTTCGCGGGTATGTCCAGGTCGGACGGCAGCAAGGGTTGGCGCGCGGCGTTGCCCTGGCGGAAGGCTTTGAGCTGCATGACGTAGCGCAGCACCTGCGCCACGGCGCGGTACAGCGCCGCAGGAATTTGCTGGTTCACCTGGCTGGTGTTGTAGATGGCGCGCGCCAGCGGGGGCAGCTCCAGAATCTCCACGTTGTGCTCGCGGGCCACCTGGCGGATGAACAAGGCCATCTCGTCGATGCCCTTGGCCACCACGAAGGGTGCGCTGGCGCGGCGGGTCTCGTACTTCAGTGCCACGGCATAGTGTTCGGGGTTGACCACGACGGCGTCTGCGGTGGGCACCGTGCGCCGAACGTTGCGCCGGGCGATCTGCTGCTGCAGCTGGCGGATGCGCTGGCGCACTTCGGGGCGGCCTTCGGAGCTTTTGTACTCCTCCTTCAGTTCCTGCTTGCTCATGCGCTGTTCGCGCAGAAACATGAAGCGCTGCCAGGGCAGGTCGATCAGGGCGAACAGCACGAAAACGCCGCACAACGTCCAGATGCCGTGCAAGGCCAGTTGTGTAGCGGCCAGCAGCGCGTCTGGAAAGCTCAACGCAGGCAGCCGGGTGAAGCTGGGCACGCTCGTGGTGCTCACCTTGTACAGCACCACGAGCATCACGGCCGCCTTCAGGGCCGTGCCCAGTACACCGCTGAGGTGCCGGGGTTTCAGCAGCCTTTGAAAATACCCCAGCGGGCTGAGCCGCTCGAGCTTGGGTTGCAGGTGGCTGGCGGTGAACACCCAGCCGCCGGGGTAGAGCGATGCCAATGCCGCGGCCAGGGGCACCAATGCCAGCGGCAGCACCATCTTGGCCAGCAGCCACAGCGTGGTCATGAAGGCGATGGACCACGTGTCTTCCAGTGCGGCCTCGCCGTCCAGCGGCGCGAACCCCAGCGCGAACAGCGAACGGAAATCGGCCAGATAGTCTGGCGCCAACTGCACCTGCAAGGCAAGACAGGCACCAATACCCACTGCCATGGCCACATCCTTCGAGCGGGGCACCTGCCCCTGCTCGCGCAACTTGCGCAGCTTCTGCGGGCTGGCCTTCTCGGTCTTGTCGCCGTTGTTTGCCTCAGCCATGGGGCGCGGCCTTCATCAACTGTTCCAGCATGTCCAGCGTGCGCCGGGTCATGCTCAGGTAGCCGTCCGGCAGGAAGCGCACCATCTGCATCAGCATGAACAGTCCGAATAGGGTGACGAGCGAAAAGCCCAGCGAGAACAGGTTGAGCGCCGGCGCGATGCGGTTGAGAAAGCCAAACCCTACCTGCACCACCAGCGACGAGAAGATGACCGGGATCGCCAGCAGCAGGGCCGCGCTGAACACCCAGGCCACCTGCAGCGGTAGGGTCTGCAGGGCCAGCGCGCTCACGCCCGAACCCACCGGCCAGGCGCGAAAACTCGCTCCCAGCACGCCCGTCACCACCAGGTGCCCGTCCACGGCAAAGAACACCAGCACGGCCAGCACGTAGAGGATGGCCGACACCACGTCGGAAGACGAGCCGTTCATGGGGTCGTTCATCTGCGCCATGGCCAGGCCCATCTGGCTCGACACCATGTATCCCAACAGCATGATGGCCGCGATCGCCAAGTGAAAGGCCAGCCCGATCAGCAGGCCGATGAGCGCCTGTTCGCCCGTGACCACGATGCCGCGCAGCGAGAACGGCGAGATCACCTCGGGCGGCTGTGCCACCGGTAGCAACACCACGGCCAAGGCGAGCGACAGCAGGACCCGCACCGACACTGGCACCATGGCTTCGCCCACCATGGGCGCGGCGCTCATGGTGGCCATCACGCGGCAGAAAGGCCACCACAAGGCCAGCAGCGTGCCCAGCATCTGGTCGAAAGCCAGTTCCATGGCGCGTCAGAGCACCAGGCTGGCGGCCTGCTGGAAGATGGCCACGCAGAAGTCCATCAA
>CAMLOF010000054.1 GCA_946481585.1 uncultured Macromonas sp.
CGCGTACCTTCACGTTGTAGTCCACCACGCGTTTCACTGGTACAAGGATTTTCATAAGAGATAGAGACAAATGTCTTGGATGGTTTGGAAACTCTGCTGAGGCGGTCAGTGCATGTAGAGACCGCCGTTGACGTCGATGGTGCAGCCCTGCACGTGCCGCGCGTCGTCACTGGCCAGAAAGGCGATCACGTTGGCAACGTCGCGCGGCTGGCCGATGATGGTACCTTCGGGGTAGCTGTAACCGGCAATGAGCGGTGTGTCTATGACCCCGGGTGCAACGCCGTTGACATTGATGCCAAAAGGCATGCACGCCTTGGCGAGCGCGTACGTCATTGACACAACGCCCCCCTTGGACGCCACATAGTCCACGCCTGCGGCCACACCGCCAATGCGCGCCGCCACCGACGCAATGTTGACGATCTTGCCCTGGCGCTGCGGCTTCATGTATTTCAAGGCTTCGCGCGCACACAGGTAGGAGCCGCGCAGGTTGATGTCCATGGCTCGGTCCCAGCGCTGGGCGTCCACCTCTTCCACCGGCAGGTAGGTGCAAATGCCTGCGCCGTTGACGAGGATGTGCACCGTGCCGAACTGCGCAACCGCGAAGGCGAACAAGGCCTCGACCGTCTCGTGCTTGGCCACATCCAGCGCAAAAGGCAGGCAGTTGCAGCCAGTGGCGGCGGCAATTTCCTGCGCGGCCTGCGTGGCATTGGCCAGGTTCAGGTCGGCCATCACAATGCCTTTGGCGCCGCGCTCGGCGAACACTCGGGCCGTTTCCTTGCTGATGCCGCTGCCGGCGCCGGTGATCACGGCGTACTTGCCGTCAAAAGGGAGATGCATGACTTGCTCTTCAATAGTCGGTTGAACGAAAACACGAACGCCATGTCTGGCTCAGGCTGGCTCAATACTTCATGTTGGCCAGAATGCCTGTGGCGATCTGCGGGTAGGCAATGATCAGCCCCAGCACTGCCAACATGGCAAACACGAACGGCACACTGCTGGCAAAAATCTCGGTGATGGGCCCGGCGCGCGGCCCGTCAATGCGGCCCCGAAGGCCGTGCATGACGAACAGGTTCATGCCCACCGGCGGCGTGATCAACGACAGCTCCACCAGGATGACAGCGAGGATACCGAACCACACCAGGTCCACCTGCGCCGCGTTGAGGATGGGCAGCAGAATGGGCAGCGTGCACACGATCATCGCCATGCTTTCCATGAACATGCCCAGCACAATGTAGATCAGCGCGATGATCAAGATAAGCTGCAACTGGCTGAGCCCCAAGCCCGCGATCCAGTTGGAAATGGCCGCAGGCACGCCACCCAGCGACAACACGAACTGCAGCAGAAAAGCACTCACCACCACCAGAAGCACCATGCTGGTGGTGGAAGCCGTGGCCAGGAACACATCGCGCAGCATGGCGCGAGAAACACGCCGCTTGAGCAAGGCCAGCACAAACGCCCCCACCGACCCAAAGCCCGCTGCCTCGGTGGGTGTGGCCACGCCCGCGTAGATGGTGCCCATGACCATGCCCAGCAGAAACAGCACCGGCAACACCGCCGTCAACCCCTTGATCCTCTCGCCCCAGCTCACCTGCATGTCCAGGCGCGGCGCTTTGTCTGGCGATACAACGGCAGCAATGAAGATGACCAGCATGAAGGCCGCCATCATCACCAGGCCAGGCACGATGCCCGCCATGTAGAGCTTGGCAATCGAGACCTCGGCCATGATGGCGTAGATGATCATGATCACGCTGGGCGGAATCAAGATGCCCAGCGTACCCCCGGCCGTGATGGAGCCCATGGCCAGCTTTTCGCTGTAACCATGGCGGCGCATGGCTGGCAAGGCCACCGCACCGATGGTGGACGTGGTGGCCACGCTGGAGCCGCAAATGGAGGCAAACAAACCGCTGGCCAGCACATTGGTGTGCAGCAGCCCGCCGGGTACGCGGCCCATCCATTTCGACAGAATGTCATACAGGTCTTCCGTCACGCCGCTGCGCAGCAGCAACTCACCCATCAGCACGAACAAGGGCACCACAATCATGCCGCTGTTGCTGATGTTGTTCCAGGGAATCTGCCCGAAGAAGCCCCAGATTTCACCAATGTGCAAGGCCCCCGCAATGGCGGCCGTAAGCCCTAGCGCGCTGGCGATGTGAAAGCTGAGAAGAAACAGGCCGATCAGTGCGATCAGCGAAGTGGACACCATGGCAGCCATGTCAGATACCTCCTTCTTCAGGAATGTCTTCGTTGTCGATCACCGCAGCCACGGTGACGACGAACGAGGTAAGCGCGAAGACCAGGCAACCCAAGGTCGATATGGCTTGCGGGATGTAGAGCGACATCTCGATGATCGATTGCGGCACCGTGGAACCCATGTCGTACGACTCCATGGTGAGCAGGTAGCTGGAGTAGGAAAGCATCCAGGCGAAGACCGTGAGGCCGCAAAGTGCAAACACGCCGAACCAATGCCGTACGCGCGGTGGCAGCAGGGGCAGCAGCACGTCTGAACGCACGTGGTTGCCAACCACCACGCCATGGGCCAAGGCCCAGGTTGCGCCCAGCGACAGGGTGAACGCAGCAATCTGGTCGGACACCCCGGTGAACGGCCCACCCAGCGTGCGGCTGACCGCATCAGCCGTCATGTAGAAGGCCAGCAACAGGAACAGCAGCCCGCTCAGCCACGCCATCCATTCGGCCAGGTTGACAAGAAGTTTTCTAAAGATACGCATGCTCCACCTCGTGGGGAACGAAAAACCTGCAGCGAACGGACACCTCCTCACGGAGGCCCGTTCGCCTGCACCAAGGCCGAAGATCAGCCGGGACGCTGGAGCATCACGCCAGCTTGTAGCCCACGATGGGTGCAAGGAAGTCGTTGAAAGCCTGCTTGGCCTTCGGGCCTGCGCGGTTGGCCCACCAGGGAACGATGTCTTCCGAAGAAATCTTCGTGAGTTGCGGCACCCACTCCGGCTTGGTTTCGCGGGTCAGCACCATGCCCTTTTCCAGCGCGTAGGCGAAGCCGAGCTGGTCGTTGTCGCTGCCCAGCTTCCAGCCCAGGTCTGTCAGCTCCTTGCTCATGTCGGCAAACATGCCGCGCAGCTCGGCAGGCACCTTGGCCAGGCCGCGGCTGCCCAGCACAATGTACGAACCCATGGGCGGGATGTTCACGTTCGTCATGTACTTCGTGACCTCCCACAGGCTGCTGGCCTTCACGTGCTCGGTGCCTGTGATGGCACCGTCAATCACGCCCCGCTGCAGCGACGGGTACACGTCAGCCGTGGTCATGCTCACTGGCTCTGCCCCCAACGCCGTGAGGAAGCGTGCCTGCGCTGGCGCAAAGACGCGGATCTTGCGGCCCTTGAAGTCCTCCAGCTTGGCGAGCGGGAACTTGGTGTACATGAACATGGTGGACCAGCAGAAGGAGCCGATGATCTTGCCGCCCATGGCTGCTTCGTTCTTGGCCACCACGTTCTCGGTCCACGTGTCGTAGAGCTTGCGCGACTGCTGGAAGCTCGTAGAAATGCCCGGCAGGTCACAGGCCTCGATCATGGGGAAGTCACCGGCCACGTAGCCGGGCAGGATCTCGGCCATGTCGATCACGCCAGACTTGAGCACGCGCAGCATCTCGGTACCGCCCAGGCCCAGTTCACCTATCGTGGTGATCTCGATTTCAAGCCGCCCCTGGCTGCGGCTCTTGACCTGCTCCTGCAGCCACAGCCACTTCTTGTAGGACTCGCCGTTGCGGTGCTGGATGACGGCCTTGAGCGTGGTGGGCTTGTTCTGCGCCAGCGCGGCGGGCGCCAGGCCAGAAGCAACGCCAGCCACCACGGCGGCGCTGCTGCCTGCCTGCAAGAAAACGCGGCGGCTCAGGTTGCGGGATGGTTTCAATGTCTCAATCTTTTTCATGCTGACTCCTCTGGGTGGAAAAAATCGGCTCGTCATGGAGCCTTCCATTTGCTGCCCGGCACAGCGGGCAATGCAAATCTCTTCGTGCCTGCAAGGCACTCAATACGTTGCCCGTCCTCCGGAGAGGTCGTAGGTGAACCCGGTCGAAAAGGAACACTCGGGCGAGCTGAGCCAGTTCACCAGATGGGCCACTTCCTGTGGCAGGCCGGGGCGGCCCATGGGTATCTTGGCCAGCACGGTGGCCAGCAGCTCTGGCGACATCTGGTCCACCAGCGGCGTCTGAATCACCGCCGGTGCAATGGCGTTGACGCGTATGGGCGTACCCGCCAGTTCCTTGCCCATGGACTTGGTCAGTGCAATCACACCGGCCTTCGCCACGGAGTAGGCGCTCTGGTTGGCATTGCCTTCCTTGCCAGCAATGGACGCGATGTTGACGATGCGTCCGTAGCCCGCGCGCAGCATGGGCTCCACCACGGCGCGGCAGCACAGGTAGGCGCTGTGCAGGTTGATGGCGATGGTGCGGTGCCAGTCCCCCACCGGGTACTCGTGCACAGGCAGTGAAGGCCCAGTCACGCCCACGCAGTGCGCCAGCGTGTCTATGCGCCCGAGCGTTTCCTCGATCTGTTTGAAGGCGTGTGCCACGGCATGTTCATCGGTCAGGTCCACGGCCATTGCCAAGCTGCCCGGCAGCTCGCCAGCCAGGGCCTGCAACGGCGCCATGTTGATGTCCAGCAAGGCCAGCCGCGCGCCGTCTTGCGCCAGACGGCGGGCCACCGCCTGCCCTATGCCGCCTGCTGCGCCTGCCACCACTGCAACGCGTCCGTTCAAAGCCGCGCTGCTCATGCCACGGCCCCCGCCGCCACTCGACCACCCGCCTCGGCCTGCTGCTGGTAAAAGCGCACCGTGGCGGCCAGCCCCTCTGCCAACGACGTGCGACGCATGCCGGGGAATGCTTCGGACAGCCCCGCCTCATCCTGGCCCACGGCAATCGGCAGCGCCGGTCCGGCGCACGACAGGCGCGCCTGGGGAACCATTTCTTTGATCCGGGCTATCACGTCGTTGGTGGAGACCTCTTCTCCCACCAGGTTGAACACCCTCGCTCCGTCTTGCCTGCCCAGCGCCGCGCGCACGAACAGGGCCGCCGCATCTTCCACATAGACCATGCCGCAGCGTCCGGTAAAGGGCAGCACATAGTCTTCGCCCCAGGCAGCAGCGCGGCAAGCCAGGCTGGGCCCGGCGCTCAGGCCGGTGTCGCGCCCGGGGCCGTACACCACAAAGGGCCGCAGCCCCACGCTGGCAATGCCTGCGTCGTGCCAGTAAGCGCGTGCAGAGCCTTCGCTGGCCAGCTTGAAGGCGCCGTAATGCGTCTCGGGCCAAGGGTGGCGTGCATCGTCGCTGCCAAACACGCCAGCCGTGCTCGCGTAGGCCAGCGATGCAATGCCTTGCTTGCGGGCCATCTCGAACACGTTGAGCGTGCCGATCAAATTGATCTCGGCCCCCAGCACGGGCGACTGCTTGCAGGTAGGCGTGAGCACTCCAGCCAGGTGGATGATGGCGTCGCAATCCTGCCCCGCGATCTCAACGTCCTGCGCACGGCGGATATCGCCCACCACCCAGACCAGATCCCTGGCCACGTGCTGGCCCGCGATTTCGGCCACCTTGCTGCGGTCACCCACGATGTCAAAAACCAGTGGCTCGTGCCCGGCCTCGACCAGTTGCCGGACCACCCAAGCCCCCAGGAAGCCACTGCCTCCAGTCACCAGTACCCGCATGTTGCTCCTCGAATGTTGTTGTAGACCCAAGGTCTGTTTTTCATTCTAGGAACGGGGTCACTGCAGCCATAGCCCATGGCGGCAAAGTGCAAGTTTGCGTTTTTTAAAGTTACAACGCTGCCTCGGGGCGTGCCGTACGTTCCAGGAAAAGCTCCTGGATCAAGCCTCGCAGCCAGCGGTTTGCAGCGTCGTGGTGGAAGCGTTCGTGCCAGTACTGCTTCACGGTGAAGGGCGGCACCGGCACAGGGCAGGCAAACAGGTTGAGGCCGAAGCTGCGCGCCAGCGTGTGTCCGGTTCGGCTGGGCATGGTCGCAATCAGGTCGCTGGAGGAAACGATGGCCGGAATGCCCAGGTACACAGGCATTTCCAGGAAGACCTTGCGGCGCACCTGCGCGCGCTCCAGCGCTGCGTCCAGCATGCGGTGCCCGGTTCCCTGCACCACATCGATGTGGCCCTCGTTCGAATAACCTTCGATGTCCAGCCGGTCGCGCACTCGCGGGTGCGCGGGGTTGATCAGGCACACCCACACCTGATCGAACAGGGCCTGCTGGTAAAAGCCCGTATCGAGTTCCGGCACCAGGCCTATGGCCAGGTCTGCATCACCTGCCTCCAGCAGGGCCGCCGTTTCGGCCCCGATCTTGATGGCCTCGAACTGCACATTGGGCGCCAGCCTGCGCATGCTGGCCAGTATGTGCGGCAGCAGCGTCAGCATGCCGCCGTCGGTCATGCACACGCGGAACCGGCGGTCTGCGTGCAGCGGCTCAAAGGGCAGCGGCTCGGCGCTCAGTGCCCGCAGGGCCTGCAGGGCTTCGCGCACGGTGGGCAGCAGCGCCTCGGCACGGGGCGTGGGCAGCATGCCGCCAGAGGTTCGCACGAACAGCGGGTCCTTCAGCACCTCGCGCAACTGCGACAGCCAGATGCTGACCGTGGGCGCGCTCTGCCCCAGCTGCTCTGCGGCCCGCCCCAGTCTGCGGGTGCTGTAGAGCACGTCAAAGAAACGCAGCAGCTTGACGTCCAGCAACAGATCGTCAGGCTTAGGCCGTTCGCTGCGTTTCATCGAACCCGTCACTAGCGCTTGGGCAACCAGCCCGGCATCTCGGTCGCGCGTATCAGCCGCGTCTCCTGCGCCGTGATGAGGTGCCCCGAAGCCTGCATGTAGGCCGGGAAGTCCGGGTGCGTGTCGCGCGCACGGCAGCGGCGCTCATAGTCGGCCAGGTCGTCGTAGCCCCACATGTGCACGAACTGGTTCTGCGGCCCCACCAGGCTGGTGTAAAAGCCCACGGGGTGCTCCAGCGTCTGCATCAGCACCGGCATGGCCAGGCGGTTGAACACCTCCAGGAACTCCGGCATCTTGCGCAAAGCAATCGTGTACACGCGGTGGTCGATCAGCGGCTTGTTCAGCCAGGGCTGCACCAGGGCGTTCATGCCTTTGCTCCCGCCAGGTCGGCAATGTGGTTGGCCGTGACGTAGCCGAAGGTCATGTTCGGGCCGTGCGTGATACCAGCGCCCGGGTAGTTGCCCCCCATGATGCTGGCGCGGTCGTTGCCCACCGCGTACAGGCCGGAAATCACCGAGCCGTCGCGCTTCTTCACCTCGCCCACCACGCTGGTCTGTATGCCATCGAAGGTGCCCAGGTCGCCCATGATCACCTTGACCGCGTAGAACGGCCCGTTCTGCACCGGCGCCACACAGGGGTTGGGGCGGTTGTCGGGGTCGGCCAGGTAGCGGTTGAAGCTGGTGCGCCCGCGGCCAAAGGCCGGGTCTTCGCCCTTGACGGCATGCACGTTGTATTCACGCACGGCCTCTTCCAGGCCTGCCGCGTCAATGCCCGTTGCCCGCGCCAAGTCGGCCAGCGTCTTGCCTTCAAACAGGTAACCGTTCTTGATGAAGCGGCCAATCGGCATGGGCGCAGGCTTCACGTAACCCAGCCCGTACTTCGACAGCGTCGTCTTGTCGCACACCAGCCACATCGCCGTTTCCTTCTGGCCACGGCAGGCCTCGATCATGGCTGCGCCCACGTCGTGGTACGAATTGGACTCGTTGGTGAAGCGCTTGCCGTTGCGCAGCACGCCAATGACGCCAGGCTTGTAGCGGTCCAGCAGGTGCGGGAACACGCCCACCTCGCCGTCCGGGAACACCACGCGCGACACCGGCATCCAGGCCGACGTGTCCTTGAAGCGGATGTCCACCACACCCCCTGCGGCCTCGGCCATGGCCACGCCGTCGCCCGTGTTGCTCACGGGTGTGGGCGACAGGTGCTCGCCCCCGCTGCGCAGGTGCGGGTAGGCCTGCGCAATGCGCTTCACGTCGTGCGGAAAACCGCCACAGGCCAGCACCACACCATGCCGGGCAGTGATGCGGCGCTCGCCGCCTTCACCCGCCACCTGCACACCCACGGCCTTGTCTCCTTCCATCAGGATCTGCTTGGCCGGCGTGCTGGTGAGAATGGGAATGCCCAGGTCCAGCGCCGACTTGGCCAGCCGCGCGGCCAGAGCGTTGCCGCTGGTCACGTTGATGGCGCGCCGGTACAGCACCAGTTCCTTGATGTGGTTGGCCAGACGCTTGGCCACGTACACGAAGGAGGTGAGCGACTTGGTCGCCCGGAAGAAGTGCTTGAGGTCCGCGTTGGATGAGTTGAACATCATCCCGATGAAGGTGATGGTGCGCAACGGCAGCTTCAGGCGCGGCATGTCCTTGCCCAGCCCGCGAATGTCGTAGGGCTCTGCCAGGATGGAACGGCCGATGTCCACGCCGCCCGGCACGTCGGGGTGGTAGTCCGGGTACAGCGTGGGAATGAATTTCATCGCCGTCTCACGCTCGAAGAACTCGACCATCCTGGGGCCGTTCTCCACAAAGGCCTGCACGGCGGCCTCGTCAAAGTAGCTGCCCGTTTCCTGCATCATGTAGGTGCGCACGGCCTCCACCGTGTCGGCCGCGTTCTGCTTGCGGCCATGGTGGTTCAGGGGAATCCACAGCACACCGCCCGACAACGCCGTTGTGCCGCCAAACACCGGCTCCTTCTCCAGCACCACCACGTCCAGCCCGCGCTTTTTCGCGGTGATGGCGCACGACAGGCCCGCTGCGCCGGAGCCCACCACAATCAGGTCACATTCAAAGTTCTGGTTCATGTTCGTCTCCTTCGTTGTTCAGGCGGTGCGGTTGTAGCCAGGGCGCGGCACCATGTCCATCAGCATGTTGGCCATGCCGCCGTCCACCAGCAGTTCCGCACCGTTCACGTAGCCCGAACGCGGGCTGGCCAGGAACAGGGCCACGTTGGCAATGTCCTGCGGCTCGCCAATGCGTCGGCTGGCCGTCACGGCGGCGCGTTTCGCTTCAAAACCCGGCTCTTCATAAAACTTGGCCGACAAGGCGGTGCGGATCATCCCTGGGCAGATGGCATTGCTGCGCACGCCCTGCGGCCCCCACTCCACAGCCAGCTGGCGCGACAAGGCCAACACCCCAGCCTTGCTCGCGCTGTAGGCACCGCTGCCGCTTTGCGGGAACAGGCCCGAAATGGATGCCACGTTGACGATGCTGCCCATGCCCGCCGCGCGCATCGGCTCGCCAAAGGCGCGGGCGCACAGCAGGTAACCGGTCAGGTTGATGGACAACACCAGGTTCCAGTCGTCCAGGTTGACATCGCCCAGGTTGCCGGGCCGCAGCAGGCCCGCGTTGTTGATGAGTGCATGGCAAGTGCCCAGTTCGGCCTGCACTTTTCGGGCGGCGGCCTGCACGCTGTCGGGCTGCGCAATGTCACACGCCACGGCCAGGGCTTGCGCGCCCATGCCGCGCAGGGCCGCCGCGTGGCGCTCCGCACCCTCGGCATCGCGGTCCAGCAGAGCCACTCGCGCGCCCGCTTCGGCCAGGCCGCTGGCCACGGCAGCGCCAATACCACTGGCCGCGCCAGTCACCACACACACCTTGCCCGCCAGGCCCAACCAATCTTCCACGTTCGACACGTTCGTCTCCTGCACAAATATGAGACGGATTGTTGGTTCCGCGCGCCGGGCTGTTTTTGACGAATTGCGCCAAGAGCAGGACAATTCGTGCACACTGGAGCCTGCATATGGCGTATCCCCGGGTCATCCCCAACTACGATCTGTACGGCGACCAGGCGTCCCCGGCATGGTCCAACTCGTTCAATTTCGAGTGGATTCCACAGCGCTCTGCTCCCTACCAGTGGTTCATCCAGCCCCACCGGCACGACGCCTTCCTGCAGTTGCTCTACCTCACGCGCGGACAGGTGCAGGTGCAGATCGACGAGCTACACGTCGAAGCCCACGCTCCCTGCCTGCTGGTCATTCCGGCGGGCCACGTGCACGGCTTCCGCTTCTCGCAGGACATTGACGGGCCCGTGGTCACCGCCACGCAGAAGACCCTTGAGTCGCTGGCCGCCGCCACCATGCCCGAGCTGCTGCACACCATACGCAAGCCCCGAGTACTGCCCTTGCAAGACGACATGCGCTACGTCAACCGGCTCATGCCCCTGTTCCTGGCGCTGGAGCAGGAGTCGCGCAGCCACGCCCCGGGGCAACTGGCCGCAGGCATGTCCTTGCTGCTGGCCTTGATGATCCAGGTCTGCCGCATCAGCGGCCTGGAAGGTGACGGACAGGCGCCCGCCAGCATGGGGGTGTCATCGCGCAAGGCGCGCCAGATCGAAAAATTCCGCGCCCTGGTGGACAGGGACTTCCGCAAACAGCACTCGGTGCAGGCCTATGCGCAAGAGGTGGGCGTGACCGCAGGGCAGCTTTCGCGCCTGTGCCGCGAGGTGCTGGGCATGTCGGGGTTGGACGTCATCAACGCGCGCATCCTGCACGAAGCGCAGCGCGAACTCGTTTACACCAGCCTGCCCGTCAAACAGCTCGCCGCCGAACTGGGCTTTGACGACGACGCCTACTTCAGCCGCTTCTTCCGCAAGCACACTGGCGTCAGCCCCAAGGTGTTTCGCGCCAATGCGCTGCGTGAGATGCGAGCAGACACGCCACCCGGCGACCCCACCCGGCTGACCGCCCCCGAGGGCGGCGTGCTCTGAGCCTTCGACGCTCAGGCCTCTGCCACGAAGCTGCCCGACTTGCCCCCGTGCTTCTCCAGCAGCTTCACGTCGGAAATCACCATGCCCCGGTCCGCCGCCTTGCACATGTCGTAGATGGTCAGCAGCGCCACCTGCACGGCAGTCAATGCCTCCATCTCCACGCCAGTGGGGCCCACCGTTTCGGCGGTTGCGCGGCACAGCACGGCGCTATCAGCCTCTTGCACGTCAAACTCCACCGCCACGCGCGTCAACGCGATGGGGTGACACAGGGGGATCAGGTCGGCCGTGCGCTTGGCCCCCATGATGCCTGCCAGCCGCGCCACGCCCAGCACGTCACCCTTCTTGGCCGTGCCCGCCGTGATCAGCGCCAGCGTGGCGGGCTGCATGGCAATGCGCCCCTGCGCCACCGCCACGCGGCGGGTGGCTGCTTTGGCGCCCACGTCCACCATGTGGGCCTGGCCCTGAGCGTCAAAATGGGTGAGGGGAGAGGCAGTCATCGGTCGGCTTCCTGTGGGCTGTTCATGGAATCTTTACGGGAAGCGGGCATCATACGGGGATGCGAGCACCCTTTCTGTCACGTGGCCTGCCCTGGTTGCTGGCCGCCCCGCTGCTGATCACCCCTCTAGCCCTGTCACAGGCCCAGGTTCCGCCCTCGGCCCAGCGAAGCCTGCCCTCGCTCGGCGACGGCGGCGAGATGACGCTGAGCGAAGAGCGCCGCCTGGGCGACCGCATTGCCCGGGCCATCTACCGCGACCCCGACTACCTCGATGACCCGGCCCTGACAGCCTACCTGCAGGCCATCTGGCAGCCCCTGCTGGCCAGCGCCCGAGCCCGCGGCGACGTGCCCCCCGACCTGGCCGAGCGCTTCGCCTGGGAAGTCATGCTCGCACGCGACCGCACCGTCAACGCCTTTGCCTTGCCGGGCGGCTACCTGGGCGTGCACCTGGGCCTCATCGGTACCGTCACCTCGGCAGACGAACTGGCCTCGGTGCTTGCACACGAACTCAGTCACGTCTCGCAGCGTCACATTGCGCGTCTCATCACCCGGCAAAGCCAGCAGGCCCCGTGGATGCTGGCCGCCATGATCCTGGGCGCCCTGGCCGCCAGCGCCTCCAAGAACACCGACATCGCCAGCGCCGCCATGGTGGGCGGGCAGGCGGTGGCACAACAGTCGCAACTCAACTTCTCGCGCGACATGGAGCGCGAGGCCGACCGCGTGGGCTTTGGCGTCATGACCGAAGCGGGTTTCTCGGGCCAGGGCTTCGTCACCATGTTCGACAAGCTGCAACAGTCCTCGCGCCTCAACGACGACGGCGCCTTCCCCTACCTGCGCAGCCACCCGCTCACCACCGAGCGTATTGCCGACATGCGTGCCCGCGTACCGGACGGGCACGCTCACGATGCCGGCCCCCGTGTACCCGTATCGGCCAGTTACCACGCCATGATGGCGGCCCGCGCCCGCGTGCTGGCCGAATCTGCCGTGGACCGGCTGCAGGCGCTGGCACGCACCGGCCAGTCAGCCGCCCGCAGCCCGCTGCGCGACACCACCCGGCTGGGCCAGCGCTACGCAGGCGTGCTGGCCGCCACCCAGTTGCGCGACGCCCCTGCCGCGCTCGACATGCTGGCCAGCCTGCGCGCCACGCCGGTGGACGATGCCACATCCCGCGCCGCCATGGACTGGCTGACGCTGGAAGTGCTGGTTGCCCTCAAGGTAAACGACACACCGGGCGGCTTGAGCCTGACCGCCCTGCGCGAAAAAGCCCTGGCCAGCGACGACCGCGAAGGCCTGCTGCTGGGCGCGCGCGCCACCCTCGTGGACAACGCCGAAAGCCAACGCAACGCCGCACAGCGCCTGCGCACCTGGGTCACGCTCCACCCCAACGACGCGCTGGCGTGGCAGACCCTGTCATCGCTGCACAACGCCTTGCAGCAGCCTGTGCAAGCCGCCCGCGCCGACGCCGAGGCCCGCCTTGCGCGCCTGGACGCCCCCGGCGCACTGGAACGCCTGCGCGCCGCCCAACAATGGGCCCGCAACAGCCGCGAGATCGACCACGTCGAACTCTCCATCCTGGACGCGCGGGTTCGCCACGTGGACAGCCTGGTGCGCGAACAACTGCGCGAGGAAAAACCCAACGGCTGATGCCCCCGTTGCCGGTCCGCTATCATCGCGCCCCCAAGGCGAAAGAGCATGGCAGGCATTCACATCACCGACATCGAAGCAGCAATCAACTTCTGGCGCGAGCGCAAGCCCTCGCCAGATGGCATATCGCTCGCCCCTGAGATCCGCGCGCTGGCCGAGGTCTACGCCCTGCTCGTCTACGCCCGCGAGGAACACGCCGACGAGGACACCATGCCCCGTGCGGCCTACGATGCCTGGAAAGCGTGGTACGACACCACGCCCGACACCCCCTGCATCGCCATCTGTTCCACCAGCCAGGGCGACGAACTCTGCAAGGGTTGCGGCCGCACCTTTGAAGAAGTGCAACTCTGGCCGGAGATGACCCCGGGCGAAAAACGCGCCACCTGGCGGCGCATCACCATTGAAAGCAGCGCCTGGCGCTTCAACACCTACGCCGAGCGCGCGGTGGAGAGC
>CAMLOF010000055.1 GCA_946481585.1 uncultured Macromonas sp.
TATCAGCCCCGCCCATCGCCCAGAATCCCCCCAAACCCCCCGCCCAGGCGTAGCATTCTCCTGCAAGGAGGGCCACGCCATGCCAGCCACCCGTGAAGAACGCGACACCCTGGGTGCCATCAAGGTGGACGCCCGCCGCCTGTGGGGCGCGCAAACCCAGCGCTCGCTGGAGCACTTCGCCATCTCCACCGAACGCCTGCCTACTGCCTTCATCCGTGCTCTGGCCGTGGTGAAGGGCGCGTGCGCCACCGTCAACCAAGCGCTGGGCCTGCTGCCGCCAGACAAGGCGCTGGCCATTGCCCAGGCCGCGCGCGAGGTGGCCGAAGGCCAGCTGGACGCCGAATTCCCCCTCTCCGTCTGGCAGACCGGCTCGGGCACGCAGACCAACATGAACATGAACGAGGTGCTGGCCAACCGGGGCTCCGAGCTGCTGGGCGGCGGCCGGGGCGCACAGCGCCTGCTGCACCCCAATGACGACGTCAACCTCGGCCAGTCGTCCAACGACGTGTTCCCCACCGCCATGCACGTGTCTGCCGCCCAGGCCATCACCGGCGACCTGCTGCCTGCGCTGGACGGCCTGCGCGCCACGCTGCACGGCAAGGCGCAGGCGTTTGCGGGCATCGTCAAGATGGGCCGCACGCACCTGCAGGACGCGGTGCCGCTCACGCTGGGGCAAGAGTTTTCGGGCTACGTGGCGCAACTGGACCAGGCGCGTGCGGCCATCCAGGCCAGCATGCCGCAGCTGTGTCAGCTGGCCATAGGTGGTACGGCGGTGGGCACGGGGCTCAACACCCACCCCGCGTTTGGCGAGCGGGTGGCCGCAGAGCTGGCGGGCATCTACGGCCTGCCCTTCACCCGCGCACCCAACGCCTTTGCCGCCCTGGGCGCGCACGACGCGCTGGTGCTGGCGCACGGTGCGCTCAAGGCTCTGGCGGTGGCGTTGGTCAAGATCGCCAACGACGTGCGCTGGCTGGCCTCTGGCCCCCGGGGCGGGCTGGGCGAAATCACCCTCCCCGAAAACGAGCCCGGCAGCTCCATCATGCCCGGCAAGGTCAACCCCACGCAGTCCGAGGCACTGGTCATGCTGTGCGGCCAGGTCATGGGCAACGACGCGGCCATCACCTTCGGCGCGGCCTCGGGCAACTTCGAACTGAACGTGTGCAAACCTCTCATCGCCCACAACCTGCTGCAAAGCATTCGTCTGCTGGCCGACGGCATGCGCAGCTTCAATGTGCACTGCGCAAGCGGCATCGAGGCCGACCGCGAGCGCATCGCGCAAACGCTGTCGCGCTCGCTCATGCTCGTCACGGCGCTGGTGCCGCACATTGGGTACGACCGCGCCGCCCAGGTGGCCAAGCTGGCCCACCGTGAAGGGCTCACGCTCACCGAAGCCGCGCTCGCTCTGGAATACGCCACGCCAGAAGAACTGGCCCGCTGGCTTGACCCGCGTGCCATGCTGGGGCAGGGCTAGGCCCCAGCGGCGGTGCCCTGCACGTAGGCCAGAAATTCTGGCCACGGCATGGGCCTGGCGTAGAAGTAACCCTGAGCAAAGTCGCACCCGGCGGCCTGCAGCAACGCGCGTTGCTCGGCGGTTTCCACGCCCTCGGCCACCACCCGCATGCCCAGCTTGTGGGCCATCACGATCACCGCCTCGGCAATCGCCAGGTCGCTCGGGTCGGTGGTGATGTCGCGGATGAACGAGCGGTCGATCTTCAGGTAGTCCACGTCGAACTTCTTGAGGTAGGACATGGCCGAATACCCCGTGCCAAAGTCGTCGATGCCCACCTGCACGCCCGCGTCGCGGAAAGCCAGCAGCGCGTCGGCCACGGCCGGGCGGTCGTCCAGCAGCAGGCCCTCGGTGATCTCCACCACCAGCGCCTGTGGCGGTAACTGTTGCTCGTGCAGGTAGTCGATCCAGCTGAAGCCCTTGGACGCCGACAGGAACTGCCTCGGCGATTTGTTGACGGACACCTGAACGTCCTCGCCCGCCAGGGCGCGCCATTCCTGCACGGCCCGCACCGCGCTCATGAAGACCCAGTTGCCGATGTCGCCGATCAGCCCGATTTCCTCTGCCACGGGGATGAACTCGGCTGGCGCGATCAGGCCGCGCTGCGGGTGGCGCCAGCGCACCAGCGCTTCGGCCTTGGTGACGCGGCCGTTGCGCAGGTCCACGATGGGTTGGTAGTGCACCTCGAAGTGCGCGTCGATCTGTGCGCGGCGCAGCTCGTGGGCAATCGACAGGCGCTGCTGCGCCCGCTCCTGCATGGCCCGCGTGAAGTGGCAGTAGCAGTTGCGGCCCTGGGCCTTGGCCTCGTACATGGCCTGGTCGGCGTGGCTCACCAGAAAGTCGAAGTTCTCGCTGTCCTGCGGGTACGACGCAATGCCTATGCTGGCCGACACGTAGGCCAGTTGCCCTTCCAGCACGAAGGGCTGCGAAACGGTGTCCAGAATCGCCTGGGCAACGCGCCCGGACTGCAGTTCGTCGCTCAGGTCGGGCAGGGCGATGATGAATTCGTCACCGCTTTGCCGGGCCAGCATGTCAGACGCCCGCAGCTCCTTGCGGATGCGCTGCGCCGCTTCGCCCAGCAGCTGGTCGCCCAAGTGGTGGCCCAGCATGTCGTTGACTTCCTTGAACCCGTCCAGGTCCACGTACAGCAGCGCCAGTGTGCTGCCGTTGCGGCGGGCACGGGCAATTTCGTCGGCCAGGCGTTCACGCAGCAGGCGCCGGTTGGGCAGGCCGGTGAGCGCGTCGTAGTTGGCCTCGCGCCAGATGGCCTCTTCCATGCGCTTGCGGTCGCTGATGTCGTGCATCACGCCCACCAGCCCACCCAGCCCGCCATCAGCCTTGTTGAAGGTGGCCTTGTGGATGATGACTTCGTGGCGCGTGCCGTCGGCGTACTGGGCCACCGTTTCGTAGGTCTGCGTTCCCGGTTTGTTGAACAGATCCTGGTCGTCTTCGGCGTACTGGGTGGCCAGCTCCTGGGGAACGATGTCGTACACCGATCGTCCGATCAATTCGTCGCGGGGCACGCCCGTGTAGCGCTCGAACGCCGTGTTGCAGCCCAGGTAAAGGCCGCGTTCGTCTTTGTAGTAGATGGGGCTGGGAATGGTGTCTATCAGCTGTTCGATGAACCGGAGCTGATCGGCAGCGGCGCGTTCGGCACGGTAACGGTCGCTCACGTCCAGCAGTATGCCGATGATGGCTGGCCGACCCGAGAAAGACGTGCTCACGCCAAACACTTCGGCGTCGAGCTGGCGGCCGTACTTGGTGATGCCGTGGAAGTGGTAGAAGCTTTCCTGCGTCTTGCCGGTCACACGGCGCTCAATTTCCTTCTGCGCCAGCGCCCGGTGCTCGGGGGCCGTCAGATCCATCGGCCCCAGGCCTGCGCACAGCTCGTCCTGGGTGTAGCCAAACAGGTCTGCCAGGCGTTGGTTGGCGTAGATGAAGCGGTTGTCCTGGATCACGTAAATGCCGATCAGGGCATTGCTGAACATGCCTTGCAGCAGCGTGTCTGCCTCGCTCAGTAGATCTGCAATGGCGATGGGGGCCTTCATGTGAATCCGATGGGCATCAAGCCGGGGACTGGGTGGCGTGCTGTGATCGGGCAATGGTATCAACAGAAACGTCTTGAGCGCCGCACCGCACGTTACCGGTTTGCTGCAATCTTGCGCCGCCGCAGGGCCTGTGACAAGTGTTCGTGGAACATGGCCGCCGCAGGCCGCAAGGTGGCGCCCTGCTTGCTCAACAGCCCCAGGCTGCGGGATATGGTGGGTTTGCGCAGCATCAAGCCCACCACGGAAGGGTGGTTCGCTGGCAGCGCCATGCGGGGCACGGCGGCCACGCCCAGGCCCGCTTCAACCATGCCCAGCAAGGTGCCAATGTGGCTCACCTCGAACGCGAAGTTGGGGTTCAGGCCTGCCTTGCTCAATATGTCGTCCAGCAGCTGGCGGTTGCCGCTGCTGCGCGCAACGGAAATCAGCCGCTCCCCTGCAATCTCCTGCCAGCCCACTGCCTTGCGGTTTGCCAGCGGGTGGTCGCGCCGCATGGCCACCACAAAGGGGTCAACGTGAATGCTCTCGAACTTGATTTCAGGCATCAGCGTGTTCATGAAGCCGATGCCAAAGTCCGACTCCCCGCTCAGCACGCTCTGCAAGGTCTGGTTCATCGATTCGTCGATGACGCGTATGCGTATGGCCGGGTACTTGGCCGAGAAGCTGCTGATGACCTGTGGCAGAAAGTAGATCGCCGCTGAAGGCACGCAAGCCACGGTGACGCGCCCGCTGCGCGACGTGGCAATGTCTGAAATGCCCAGCATTGCAGACTCCAGGTCGTCGATGGCCGCACGCGCGCGTTCCAGGAACACGCGGCCCACGCTGGTCAGCTCCACTTCGCGGGTGGTGCGGTTGAGCAGCCGTGTGCCGATGATCGACTCCAGTTTCTCGATGCGCCTGCTCATGGCCGGGGGAGACAGGTGTATCTCTTCAGCAGCGGCGCGGAAGCTGCCGCGCTCTGCCACGGCAATGAAGGCCTGCAGTTGCTGAAGATCGAAATTGATGTGTCTCATGCACTAATCATATTAAAAGTTGCACTTCATTTGAATCCCGGTTTGCGTCAATATTCAGTCACCTATAGGCCAAACCGCATTCAAACCCGCATTCACAGAGTTCCTGGAGACATATGAAAACCTCTCGCCAATTCCAACTGTTCGCCTGCGCGATGACGTTCGCCGTCTCGTGTCTGGCGCAGGCCGACAAGCCCATCACCATCGTGGTTCCCACGGCAGCCGGTGGCGGCAACGACGCCATGGCCCGCGTTATCGCGCAGAAGATCGCCCCTTTGCTTAACCGCACTGTCATCGTGGACAACAAGGCTGGCGCCAATGGCGCCATTGCCTCGGAACTGGTGGCCAAGGCCCAGCCCGATGGCAACACCCTGATATTCGGTTACGTTGCCACGCACGCCATGAACCCCGCGCTGCAGCGTCTGCGCTACGACCCCGTCAAAGACTTTGCCCCTGTGGGCCTGGTCGGTTATTCGCCCACGCTCATGGTGGTCAACCCCACGGTGCCCGCCAAGGACGTGAAGACGCTGGTGCGCCTGCTCAAGGAAAAACCAGATGGCTTCAGCGTTGCGTCGGCAGGCAACGGTACGGCGCCGCATTTCGCGGCCGAACTGTTCAAGCTCTCCACGCAAACCGCGCTGTTGCATGTGCCGTACAAGGGTTCCGCACCTGCAGTCACCGACACCATCGGCGGCCAGACGCAGGTGATGTTCCCCAGCCTCTTCACGGCGATGCCCTTCGTCAAGTCCGGCAAGCTCAATGCATTGGCGGTGGCAGGCCCCAAGCGCTCTGCCTTGTTGCCTGACGTTCCCACCCTGAAAGAGCAGGGCGTGGAAGGCGTGGACGTGCAGCAGTGGTATGCGATTTTTGCGCCCGCAAACACGCCGAAAGACGTGGTGCAGAAGCTGAACCAGGCCCTCAACAAGGTGTTGAACGACAAGGACACCATCAAGCGCCTGGAAGACCACGGCGCCGATGTGGAAACCTCCACCCCCGAGCAGCTTGCCGAACTGGTGAAGTCTGACCTTGCCAAATGGCAGGGCGTGGTCCAGAAGGCCAAACTCAAGGCAGACTGACATGACCACCCCGAACCGGCGCATTCCCTGTGTGTTGATGCGGGCTGGAACCTCCAGGGGGCCATTCTTTCTGAAGGAATGGCTGCCCGAGGACCCGGCCACGCGAGATCAGGCGCTCATCGGTGCCATCGGCGCTTCCGACCCGCTGCAACTGGACGGTCTGGGCGGCAACAGCACGCTCAACAGCAAGGTGGCCATCGTTTCCCGCTCGGCCCTGCCGGGCTGCGATCTGGACTACCTGTTTGCCCAGGTCGGGGTCGGTCACCAGTCGGTGGATACACGCCCCAACTGCGGCAACATGCTGGCGGGTGTCGCGCCTTTCGCCATCGAACAAGGGTTGATCCAGGCGCAGGACGGCGTCACCACGGTGCGCATCCACAACGTCAACACGGGTGCCAAGATTGACGCCACGGTGCAGACGCCGGGCGGGCAAGTGACCTACGAGGGGCAGGCTCGCATCGATGGCGTTGCTGGAACGGCGGCGCCCATCCTGCTCAACTTTCTGGATGCCTGGGGCGCGGTCACGGGCAGCCTGTTTCCCACCGGCAAGCGCATCGATCGCATCGACGGGGTGGACGTCACCTGCATCGACGCCGCCATGCCGCTCATGATCGTCCGCGCCACGGACCTGGGGCTGAGCGGGCGGGAGCGCCCGGCAGAGCTGGACGCCAACACCGATCTGCTGGCCAAGCTGGAGCGCATGCGCCTGGAGGCCGGTACCCGCATGGGTTTGGGCGACGTGAAGAACAGCGTCGTTCCCAAGCCTGTCATCGTCAGCCCAGGGGACGCTGCAGAAAGCATCGTCTCGCGCTACTTCACACCCCACCGTTGCCACGCCTCCCACGCGGTCACGGGGGCCATCGGCGTGAGCACCGCGTTCGCGTTGCCTGGCACCGTTGCGTCCGGCCAGGTGCTGGCGCCTGGGCGCCACCCCATATCCGTTCTCCATCCGCAGGGGCAGATCGATCTTGAAGTGGAGATCAGCGGCGAGGGCCTGGAGGCCGCCGTGCAGAAGGCCGCGCTGGTGCGAACCGCGCGCAAGATACTGGAGGGCGAACTGCACCTGCCCGATTACGTGTTCCCGCCCACGCCTGCTGAAGCGGTTGAGGGCGCGGATGCGAAGGTCTTTCCGCTGCGGGACTTGGGCATCATCGTGCCCACCAGTGCAGGCGGCGGCAACGACACGATTGCACGCCTGCTCGCAAGGCACCTCGGGCCCGTGCTGGACCAGTCCGTCATGGTTGACAACCGCACCGGCGCCAACGGCAGCGTTGCGGCCGAATACGTCGCCGCCGCCGTGCCCGACGGTCACACGCTCATGTTCGGGTACATCGCCACCCACGGCATCAACCCCGCCATGCAGACGCTGCGCTACGACCCGGTTGCCGACTTCAAGCCGGTGGGCATGGTCGGGTATTCGCCCAGCGTGCTGGTGGTCAGCGCCCAGTCATCCATCCGTTCATTGGGTCAACTGGTCGATGCGCTGCAAGCTCCATCGCAGAACATGGTCTATGCATCTGCGGGTGAAGGCACGGTGCCGCACCTGGCCGCCGAGATCATGTTGCAGCACTACGGCTGCAAGGCCGAAGGCCTGACCTACGCTGGCGCTGCGCCAGCCATCAATGCACTGATGAAAGGACAGGCGCAATGGATGGTGCCCAGCCTGTTCACGGCCATGCCTTACCTGCGCACGGGCAAGGTGCGGCCACTGGCGGTTGCGGGAACCGAACGGCTGCCGCTGCTGCCTGACGTGCCCACCTTTGAAGAGCTGGGCCTGGGCATGCTCGACATTCACCAGTGGTACGCCTTGTTTGCGCCCGCTGAAACCCCAGAGTGGATTGTTGAACGGCTGAATCAGGCCCTGAACCGGGCGTTGGGCGCTGCGGGCTTGGTGGAGCACATGCAGCAAGAAGGCGCGTACGTGAAAACCAGTTCACCCGCCGAGCTTGAGCAGCATGTGGCGTCCCAGCTGGCGCACTGGACCGCAGTCATGTCTCAATTCAACCAGACTGTACTGGAGGAGTCGGTGGCTTGATTCACCGCGCCCACCACCTCAGCAGCATCGCCGCCGCCGTGGCGCATGCTGCTGAAAAACAGAACGCAGCGCTGCCCGACACACTCTGGTAAATCCACCCGAACACCACCGACGCGGGCAACAGCATGGCGCCCGCCGTCATGTTGAACCAGCCGAACGCGGTGCCGCGCAGGCCTTCGGGGGCCAGGTCGGCCACCAGGGCTTTTTCCACGCCCTCGGTGGCGGCCAGGAACAGCCCGTAAAACGCAAACAAGCCGTACAGCGCAGCACCGTGCAGTTGCAACGTGCCCATGGCCAGGTAGAACAGGGCGTAGGCCAGGTAGCCCGCCAGCAGCAGGCCGCGCCGCCCCAGTTTGTCTGACAGGGCCGAAAGCGGCGCCGAAAACAGCATGGCAATGGCCGACACCGCTGCCCACAGCAAGGGCACCTGTGCCTGCGGCACCCCCAGTTCGCTGGCCCGTAGCAGCAAAAACATGTTCGACGAGTTGCCCAGCGTGAACAGCGCCACCACCACCAGGTAACGCCGGTAGGTGGCAGGCATGGCCGCCAGTCCGCCTGCCCACCCGTTTGCCAGTGGTGAGCGTGGCGGCACGGGCTGCGTGGTCTGTGGCTCCCGCAGCATGCCCGCCAGTGCCAGGCACACCAAGGCGGGCACCAGGGTCCAAAGGAACACGTCGCGCAGTGCCACGCCGCTGGCCAGCAACAGGGCTGCCAGCAGCGGGCCAATCACCGCGCCCGCGTTGTCCATGGCGCGGTGCACGCCAAAGGCCAGGCCACGGCGGCTGGCGTCCACACTGCCCGCCAGCAGGGCGTCGCGCGGCGACGTGCGCAAACCCTTGCCCACCCGGTCCGCAAAGCGGATGGCCAGCAGCCCCGGCCAGCTGGTGACGAAGGCCGTGAGCGGGCGCCCCAGCGCCGCCAGACCGTAGCCCACCACGATCCAGGGCTTGCTGCGGCGTGTGCGGTCCACCACCATGCCAGAAAACAGCTTGAGCAGGCTGGCTGTGGCCTCGGCAATGCCTTCGATGATGCCCAGCGCCCGGGGGCCAGCCATCAGTACCGAGGTCAGGTACAGCGGCACCAGTGGGTACACCAGTTCAGAGGCCGAATCGTTCACCAGGCTGATGAGCCCGATGAGCCAGACGGTGCGCGGCAGCGAGGCAATGGCCTTGAACATGGTGGGTTCCCCTTGCCGCCCATCGTACCGTCAGTCCAGAGAGATCTTCTGGTCCTTGATCAGCTTGTGCCAGCGCTGCACTTCCGACTTGAGTAGGTCGGCGTATTGCTGCGGTGTGTTGCCCACGGGTTCAATGCCAAAGTCCACCAGCTTCTGGCGCACGCTGGGTTCTTGAATGGCTGCCGCCACCTGTTTTTGCAGGCTCGCCACCACTGTGCTGGGGGTGTTCGCCGGGGCCACCATGCCCACCAATGCTGCGGCTTCCACGCTCTTGTAGCCCAATTCGGCAAACGTGGGCACGTCTGGCAGTTGCGGCAGGCGCGTGGGGTTGGCCACCGCCAGCGGGCGAATCTTGCCACCCTTGAAGAAGCCTGCCCCTGCGGCCAGGTCCACCATCATCGCGTCAACCTGGCCGCCAACCAGGTCGGTCAGGGCGGGGGCTGCGCCACGGTAAGGAATGTGCACCATGTGCAGCCCCGCGCCCACCTTCAGCAGTTCCATGGCCAGGTGGTGCGGGCTGCCCGCCCCGGCAGAACCGTAGCTGATGCGCCCGGGCGCCGCCTTGGCCTTGGCGATCAGCTGCTTGGCGTCCTTGTACTCGGAGTTTTCACCCACGGCCAGGATCATGGGGAACTTGCCCATCAGCGTCACGGGCGTCAGGTCTTTTTCGGGGTTGTATGTCAGCTTGGCGTACAGCGCGCTGTTGAACACCATGGTGCCGTTGTCGGCAGAGAGCACGGTGTAGCCATCGGCGGGCGCGCGTGCCACGTCTGACGCGGCAATGGCGGTGTTGCCGCCGGGCTTGTTGTCCACGGTGACCGGCTGCCCCACTTGTTTGGACAGCTGCTGCCCAATGGTGCGGGCCAGGAAGTCGGAGCCGCCACCTGCCGGGTAGGGCACCACCCAGCGCACGGGTTTGGAGGGGTAGGCTTGTGCAAAAGCCAGCCCAGTGCTGGCCGCCAGGGTCAGGGCGGCCAGCAGCTGGGTGGTCAGACGGCGGTTCATCAAAGGGTTCCTTTCAGTTGATGCATGTCAATGACGACAGAAGGCCGTGATGATATTACGCAATGCGTAATCAATGAGCCGTATTTACCCTGATACTTCACGCATGGAAAACGCCACACCTTCCGCACAAGCCGGCGACCGGCGCCAGCGTGTCCAGTCCGCCGAAACGGGCATGGCCATCCTCAAAGCGCTGGCCAGCCTGGGCGGCTCGTCCAGCCTCACCGCCATTGCCAATGAGGTTGGCGAAAGCGCTGCCAAGGTGCACCGCTACCTGTCCAGCTTCATGCAGGAAGGGTTTGTGGCGCAAAACCCCGCCACCCACCATTACTACCTTGGGCCTGAAGCCATTCGCCTGGGGCTGGCGGCACTTCGCCAGTGCGACCCAGTGCGCCTGGGCGATGGGGCGTTGCTGCGCCTGCGCGAAAGCCTTGAAGTCACATGCTTCATCGCCGTCATGGGCAACCTGGGGCCCACGGTGCTGCGCATTGAAGAGCCTTTCCTGCCGGTGACGGTGAACATCCGCGCGGGCTCGGTTCTGCCCTTGTTGTGGTCTGCCACGGGGCAGGTGTTCCTGGCCTTTACCGACAACGCAGACATGCACCGCAAGGCGGAGGCGGAGTTTGACGCTGGCTCCACCGAGCAGCGTTCCCTGTTTGGTGGGCCGCAGCCTGTGGCCCGGTTGCGGCGGCAGGTGCGCGAGCAGGGCTGTGCCATCGTGCAAGACACGCTGCTGCGGGGCATCAGTGCGGTCTCTGCTCCCATATTCGACGCTGCGGGGCGCGTGTGCGCCGTCTTGACGGCGCTGGGGGCCAGCAACGGTTTTGATGCCCGGCCAGGCGGCGCCATCTGCCCGCTGGTGGTGCGTGAAGCTGCCGACATCAGCGCCGCCATGGGTTACCAGCCCGCCTGAACCTGCTCTGGCGGGAGCGCAGGGCCCGGCCGCGTCGCGGGTAAACCCCAGGCTTGCGAATTACTTATTGCGTAATACACTTACGCAAAATGCAATGTCTTGGAGCCAGCCATGGAATCTGTCATGCCCCCTGCCGCAGGCCGCTGCCCGGTGGACCACCAGGCCCTGATGGGCCGCGCCACGGCGCCCAACGGGTGCCCGGTGAGTGACAACGCTGCCGCCTTCAACCCCTTCGAGCCTGCCTACATGCAGGCCCCGGCCGACTACCTGCGCTGGGCTCGGGAGCAAGAGCCTGTCTTCTGGAGCCCCCAGCTGGGCTACTGGGTGGTTACCCGTTATGAAGACGTCAAGGCCGTGTTCCGCGACAACATCCTGTTCTCGCCCTCTGTGGCGCTGGAAAAAATCACCCCCGCCACACCAGAGGTGATGCAGATCCTGCAGGGCTACGGCTACGCCATGAACCGCACCATGGTCAACGAGGACGAGCCCGACCACATGGAGCGCCGCCGCCTGCTGATGGATGCCTTCCTGCCCGAGCGCCTGGTGACTTACGAGCCCACGGTGCGTGCGCTGGCGCGCCAGTACATGGACCGCTTTGTGGACAAGGGCCGTGCCGACCTGGTACGCGAGATGTTCTACGAAATACCGCTGAACATTGCGCTGAAGTTTCTGGGCGTGCCCGACGACGGCGCCGAACAGCTGCGCCAGTTTGCCGTGGCGCACACGCTCAACACCTGGGGCCGCCCCACGGCGCAGGAGCAGCTGCAAATCGCCGAGAACGTGGGCCGCTTCTGGCAAACCGCGCAGCAGATCCTTGACGGCATGATGGCCCAACCCGACGGCGAGGGCTGGATGTATGAAACCATCCGCGAACACCTCAAGCACCCGGACATCGTCACGCTGTCCTATCTGCGCTCCATGATGATGGCGATCCTGGCGGCCGCGCACGAAACCACCTCCAACGCCACGGCCAACGCCTTCATGACGCTGCTGACGCACCGCCAGGCCTGGGACGCAATTTGCAAGAACCCGGCGTTGATTCCCAATGCCGTGGAGGAGTGCCTGCGGGTCGCGGGTTCCATCATTGCCTGGCGCCGCGTGGCCACGGCAGACGCCACGGTGGGTGGTGTGTCCATACCCAAGGGCGGCAAGCTGTTGATCGTGCAGGCGTCGGCCAATTTCGACCCACGCCACTTTGAAAACCCCGATGAGGTGGACCTGTACCGCGAGAACGCGGTGGAACACCTCACCTTCGGCTATGGCGCGCACCAGTGCATGGGCAAGAACATCGGGCGCATGCAAATGCGCGTGTTTCTGGAAGAATTCGCCCGCCGACTGCCGCACATTCGGCTGGTGGAGGGGCAACGCTTCGATTTCCTGCCCAACACATCCTTCCGTGGCCCGGGCGAACTCTGGGTGGAGTGGGACCCGGCGCAAAACCCCGAACGCAACGACCCGACCGTGGCCTCTCGCCAGAGCGAGGACTTCTACATTGGGCCGCCCGCCAAAGACAACATTGCCAGAACGGTGGTGGTGCGCCAGAAGCACGCTGAAGGCGAAGGCCTGTGCCGCTTTGTGCTGGCCGACCCTGAAGGTGCCGACATGCCCGCCTGGACTGCGGGCGCGCACGTGGACCTGATGGCTGGCGGCTTCCGGCGCAAATACTCCCTGTGCGGGCGGGCAGCTGACCGCAAGACCCTGGAAGTGGTGGTGCAGCGCGAGGCCGAAGGCCGGGGCGGCTCACGCCACTTCTGCGACGAACTGGCCGTGGGCAGCACGCTGCAACTCTCGGGCCCCAAGAACCTGTTCCGGCTGGACGAGTCTGCCGACCGTTTCGTGCTTATCGCCGGGGGCATAGGCATCACCCCCATGGTGGCCATGGCCGACCGCCTGAAGCAGCTGGGCAAGCCGTACGAACTGCACTACGCCGGGCGCACGCGCCAACACATGGCCCTGCTGCCCCGGCTGGAGCAAGACCACGCGGGCAATCTGAAGCTGCACATCAAGGCCGAAGGCCAACGGATGGACCTGCCGCGCTTGCTCGCCAACGTGGACGCGGGCACCCGTGTGTACGCGTGCGGCCCGGTGCGGCTGATAGACGAACTGGAGACGATGGCCGAGCAATGGCCCGAAGGCGTGCTGCATTTCGAGCACTTCCACGCCGAAGGTGGCGCGCTGGACCCGAGCAAAGAGCATGCGTTCGTCGCGCAACTCAAGGATTCAGGCCTGGAAGTGCTGGTGCCTGCCGACCGCACCCTGCTGCAGGCCCTGCAATCCGCAGGCATTGATGTGCCATGCGACTGCGGCGAGGGCTTGTGCGGCACCTGTGAGGTGGCCGTGGTGGAGGGCGACGTTGACCACCGTGACAAGGTCTTGACCAAGACCGAACGCGCGGCCAACAAGCGCATGCTGGCCTGTTGCTCCAGGGC
>CAMLOF010000056.1 GCA_946481585.1 uncultured Macromonas sp.
GCGCTAAAGCGCGCCCAGCCCCAGACAGGCGGCCACAGCCGCCACAGAAATCGCCTCCACAGGGCCAGGCCTGCCGCAGCCCGCGAGGTCAAAGAGAGCACAACCAAGCCTGCAGCAACCAGCGAGGTAGCTTTCAGGCCTTGTGGATCGGGATGTAGATGTCCCCCCCCGACTGGCGGAAGGCTTCAGACTGCATCTGCATCCCCTTCTCGATGGCACTGTCCTCGCTCACACCCTGCTGGGCCGCGAAGTCACGCACGTCCTGCGTGATCTTCATGCTGCAGAAGTGCGGCCCGCACATCGAGCAGAAGTGCGCTACCTTGGCCGAGTCCTTGGGCAGCGTCTCGTCATGGAATTCGCGCGCCTTGTCGGGGTCCAGGCCCAGGTTGAACTGGTCTTCCCAGCGGAACTCGAAGCGCGCCTTGCTCAAAGCGTTGTCGCGGATCTGCGCGCCCGGGTGGCCCTTGGCCAGGTCGGCGGCGTGGGCAGCCAGCTTGTAGGTGATGATGCCTTCCTTCACATCCTGCTTGTTGGGCAGGCCCAGGTGCTCCTTGGGCGTCACGTAGCACAGCATGGCGGTACCGTACCAGCCGATGGTGGCCGCGCCAATGCCGCTGGTGATGTGGTCGTAACCCGGGGCGATGTCGGTGGTCAACGGGCCCAGGGTGTAGAAGGGCGCCTCGTGGCACTGCTCCAGCTGCAGGTCCATGTTCTCCTTGATCATGTGCATGGGCACATGGCCGGGGCCTTCGATCATCACCTGCACGTCGTGCTTCCAGGCGATCTGCGTGAGTTCGCCCAGCGTCTTGAGTTCACCCAGCTGGGCTTCGTCGTTGGCGTCGTAGATGGAGCCGGGGCGCAGGCCGTCTCCCAGGCTGAAGGCCACGTCGTAGGCCTTCATGATTTCGCAGATTTCCTCGAAGTGGGTGTAGAGGAAGCTTTCCTTGTGGTGCGCCAGGCACCACTTGGCCATGATGGAGCCACCGCGCGAGACGATGCCGGTCATGCGGTTGGCCGTAAGCGGGATGTAGCGCAGCAACACGCCCGCGTGGATGGTGAAGTAGTCCACGCCTTGCTCGGCCTGCTCGATCAGCGTGTCGCGGAAGATCTCCCAGGTCAGGTCCTCGGCCTTGCCGTTGACTTTTTCCAGCGCCTGGTAGATGGGCACGGTGCCAATGGGCACGGGCGAGTTGCGCACGATCCACTCGCGCGTTTCGTGGATGTTCTTGCCGGTGGACAGGTCCATCACCGTGTCGCCCCCCCAGCGGATGGCCCAGGTCATCTTGTCCACTTCCTCGTTGATGGACGAGCCCAGCGCCGAGTTGCCGATGTTGGCGTTGATCTTCACCAGGAAGTTGCGGCCGATGATCATCGGCTCGGTTTCAGGGTGGTTGATGTTGGCTGGGATGATGGCGCGGCCGCGGGCCACTTCGTCACGCACGAACTCGGGGGTGATTTCGGCGGGAATGCTGGCGCCGAAGCTCTGGCCGGGGTGCTGGCGACCGATCATGGCGGCCATCTTCTGCCCGGTGGGGCCGGCGGCCTTGAGCGATTCCAGGTACTCGCGGCGGCGCATGTTCTCGCGGATGGCGATGTATTCCATCTCGGGTGTGATGATGCCTTGGCGGGCGTAGTGCATCTGCGTCACGTTCTTGCCGGGCAGGGCACGGCGCGGCTGGCGGTGCAGGCCAGGGAAGCGCAGCTCGTCGAGCTTGGGGTCGGTGGCGCGTGCGCGGCCGTATTCGCTGCTCAGGCCGGGCAGCACTTCGGTGTCGTTGCGCTCGGCTATCCATTGCTGGCGCAGCGCGGGCAGGCCCTGGCGGATGTCGATGCGCGCCGCCGGGTCGGTGTAGGGGCCGGAGCAGTCGTAAACAAAGATGGGCGGGTTGGGTTCGGCGCCGAAGGCAGCGGGGGTGTCGCTCTGGCGGATCTCGCGCATGGGCACGCGGATGTCGGGGCGGGAGCCTTCCGCGTACACCTTGCGGGAATTGGGCAGCGGCTGGATGGCGGCCTGGTCCACCTGGGCGGTGGTGGCGAGGAATTTGTCAACTGGGGCGTTCATATCGGAGTCTCCTGGGTGGTGCTCCGAAGGTCGCCCCGGTGGCTCGTACCCCATGTGGCGCCAGGCCAGGACGGGGTTCGACTCACGCAGGGTTGACAGCTCTTCTTCCGCCGGTATGAACCGGTTCAAGTTCGCGGGTTCGGCATTGCCATCTCAGCCCACACCATGTGGACACCCCGGAGCGTCGCGGATTTTAGCGCGTTGTGATGAAACGCGCTTGCGCGGGCTTATTTCTTGCCGCGCAGCTTGGCCAGCTCGGCCTGGGTTTCGTTCCACAGGTCCATGCCCACGCTGGCGCCGATGGAGGCGTACACGCGAGTGAGCGAGTTGCGCATGCGGGCGGCTTCTGCAGGCGAAAGTTCGTTCACCTGCATGCCCTTTTCCTTGAGCGCGGCCACCGCTTTGGAGGCTTCCTCACGCGTGTCCTTGCGCTCGAATTCGCGGCTGGCCTTGGCGGCGTCCATCAGCACTTTCTGCTCGTCCTTGGACAGACCGTCCCACCACTTCTTGCTCACCAGCACGATCCACGGGCTGTAGACGTGGTTGGTCACGGTCAGGTACTTCTGGACTTCGTAGAACTTGCTGGACAGGATGGTGTTGTAGGGGTTCTCCTGGCCATCGACGGTGCCGGTTTCCAGCGCGCCGAACAGTTCAGAGAAGGCCATGGGCACGGCGTTGGTGCCCAGGGACTTGAAGCTGTCCAGGAACACGTTGTTTTGCATCACGCGCAGCTTGATGCCGGCCAGGTCTTCCATCTTCTGGATGGGGCGCTTGCTGTTGGTGAGGTTGCGGAAGCCGTTTTCCCAGTAGACCAGGCCGACCAGACCCTTTTCCTGCAGCTTGGCCTTGACCTTCTCACCCAATGGGCCGTCCAGCAGGGCGTCGGCTTCCTTGGCGTTGTTGAAGAGGAAGGGGGTGTCCCACAGCGCCATTTCCTTGGTGATGCCCACCAGCGTGGCGGTGGAGCCGACCATCATTTCCTGGGCACCGCCGATGAGGGCTTGCTGCATCTGCGTGTCGGGGCCGAGGGCGGCTGCACCAATGGCGCGCACACGCATCTTGCCGCCAGAAGCCTTTTCCACCTGTTCGGCGAAGAGCTTGACGGCGCGCCCCTGGTTGCTTTGCTCGTTCAGGCCGTAGCCAAAGCGGATGATGCGCGGCTTGATGTCCTGCGCCTGGGCAATGAAGGGCGTTGCCAGCGCGAGCGCGGCAGCGGTGGTGACGAGGGTCCGGCGGAACAGGTTCATGGATGTCTCCTTGGAGGTTGCGAGAGGCGATCAGCGCATCCACGCCACAGGCGCGGTCACGATCTGGGGGAAAACAACGAAAAGGGCGAGGATCAGCACGTAGGTGAACAGGAAGGGGTTCACGCCCTTGATCACCTGGTGCAGGGAGAGCCTGCCCACACCAGCCACCACGTTGAGCACCGTGCCCACGGGTGGGGTGATGAGGCCGATGGCGCCGTTGAGCACGAACATCAGTCCGAAATACACCGGGTCTATGCCCGCCTTGACGGCAATAGGCAGCATGACCGGCGCGAAGATGAGGATGGTGGGTGTGAGGTCGAGCGCGGTGCCGATGAGCACCAGGGCCAGCATCATCACCGCCATGAGCAGGCGCGGGCTTTCCACCAGCGGGCCCAGCCACTGGGTCAGCACGCCGGGCAGGTCGGCCAGGGTGATCATGTAGCTGGCCACCTGGGCACCTGCGCACAGGAACATCACGATGGCCGTGGTCTTGGCCGCGCGCACCAGCACGTCGCCGAGCTGCGTGAGCTGCATTTCCCGGTGGATGAAGAGTGCCACCACCAGGGCGTAGAAGGCGGCCACCACGGCGGCTTCGGTGGGGGTGAAGATGCCGCTCTTCATTCCGCCAATGATGATGAGGGGCATGAGCAGCGCCCAGAAGGCCTTGGCCGTGGTGAGCAGGCGGTCTTTCATGGGCATGGGGTCGCCAGCGGGCAGGTTGATGCGGCGCAGCACCCACTTCCAAGCCAGGATCAGGCCCGTACCCATGATCAACCCCGGCACGATGCCCGAGAGGAACAAGGCCGAGATGGAGGTGTTGGTGGTGACGCCGTAAATGACGAAGGGCATGGACGGCGGGATGATGGGCGCGATGATGCCGCCAGACGCGATCAGCCCGGCTGACGTGTTCATGGGGTAGCCCTGCTGGCGCATCATGGGCAGCAGGATGGTGGCCAGCGCAGCGGTGTCTGCCAGGGCAGAGCCGCTCATGCTGGCCATGAGCACCGCAGCGCCGATGGCCACGAAGCCCAGCCCGCCATGAATGTGGCCCACCCAGGCCTGCGCCATGGCAATGATCCGGCGGCTGATGCCGCCCGCGTTCATGAGTTCGCCCGCCAGAATGAAGAAGGGCACTGCGAGCAGTGGGAAGCTGTCTACCCCGGCCACCAGGTTCTGGGCCAGCAACTGCGTGTCCCAGAAGTCCAGCACCCAGGCCATGCCTGCGCCGGTGATGACGAGTGCCAAGGCCATGTTCATGCCGATGCCCATGAGCACCAGCATGCCGACCACGAAGACGATGAAAGCCAAACCTTCGGGGCTCATGGCATCACTCCACATCCATGCCGTGGCCCAGGTCCAGCGGCGTGCGTTTGACAAGTTCCAGCAGGGCCATGACGGCAATCGCCGTGGCGCACAGGAAGGCGGGCAGTGGCAGCAAGGCCGTGGGGTAGCCCAGCACGACGGAGTGGCTGTCAAGCCCCACCAGGACCTGCTGCCAGGCGCCATGGGCCACCAGACCCGCGCCGAACACCACCAGGATGCGGATGAGCGCGGTGACAGCCATCATGACCTTGGGGCGGTGGCGCAGCAGGCCGACCAGGCTGGTGAAGGCCATGTGTTCACCCGCCGGGTAGGCAGCGGTGGCGCCGATGAACACCATCCAGACGAACAGCAGGCGGGACAGCTCCTCGCTGGCGGGCACACCGCTGTCAAAGCCATAGCGCAGCACGACGTTCACGAACACGGCCACGGCCATGATGCCCAGGCAGGCGGCCATGGCGGCATGGGTCAGGCGCTGCAGGTGGCGCTTGGGTGGGGTGGCTGTGTTCATGCGTGCGCTCCTTCATGCAGCCAGGCGCATACCTGGGCCTGCAGTTGCTCCAGGGGCAGGCTGGCATCCACGCGCAGCACGCCAGGTTCGCCCGTGGGCGGCTCCAGCGTGGCGAACTGGCTGTCGATCAGGCTGCTTGAAAAAAAGTGAGACGGGCGTTGCGCAACGCGCCGCTGGGCTTCTTCCCGGGTCACGTCCAGAAACACAAAACGCAGGCCGGGTGACGCGGCGCGCAAGCCTTCGCGGTACGCGCGCTTGAGGGCCGAGCAGGTGAGCACCAGCCCCTGCGGCGCCTGGCGCAATTCTTCGCCCAGCCGGTTCAGCCAGCCTTGCCGGTCGGCATCGGTCAAGGCAATGCCCTGGCTCATCTTGGCCCGGCTTTCCGGGCTGTGGTGGTCGTCACCCTCAATCAGGTGCAGGCCTTCGGCGCGGGCAACGGCATCCCCCAGGCTGGACTTGCCGCAACCGGCAACACCCATGATGACTATCGAATGGTTCATTGTTGGATAGCGCTATCCGAAAGGGTTCAAAAAAAGCGGCTTGCCTGTGGAATCCTGTTTGAAATAGGGATTTCCCTCTGGCTCACACGCCTTGGATAGCGCTATCCTACAAGCATTCGCCAGATGTATGATCAGTAATAACCCTAGGAGCCGTCCCATGTCTGCCAACCGTCCCCGAGCCACCGGCCGAGTCACCCTGGCGGACGTGGCCAAGCTGGCAGGGGTCAGCCCCATCACCGTGTCGCGGGCCTTGCGCGGGGAACGTGCGGTGGACCCGGAACTGGTGGCACGGGTGCAACTGGCCGTGGAACAGCTGGGGTACATGCCTGACCCTGCCGCCCGGGCGCTCGCCTCGCGCCACAGCAGCCATGTGGCGGTGCTCATTCCTTTGTTGTCCAACGCGCTGTTCGTGGATTTGCTGGAGGCGGTGCAGCGCACCCTGCGCCCGGCGGGCTACCAGACCTTGATCGGCATCACCCACTACGACATTGGCGAAGAGGAGCAGTTGCTGCGCGAGCAGTTGTTGCACCGCCCGGCGGGCGTGCTGGTGACGGGCATGGAGCGCAGCGAAGCCACACGCAAGCTGATCGCTGGCAGTGGCGTGCCCTGCGTGCACCTGATGGAGGTGAGCGAGGTGCCGGGCGTCTACAGCGTCGGGTTCTCGCAGCAAAGCGCCGGGGTGGCCATGACGGAGCACCTGCTTGCGCGTGGACACCGCCGCATCGCATTTGCCGCCGCGCAGTTGGACCCGCGAACCCTGCAGCGACGGGACGGCTGGCGCCAGGCCATGGAGGCGGCGGGTTGTTTTGACCCGGAGCTTGAGTGGCTGCGCGCAGACCCGTCGTCGCTGGCGCTGGGAGGCGAGATGTTTGAAGACATCGTGCGCAGCGGCCAGGCGGTGGACGCGATCTTCTTCTGTAACGACGACTTGGCTCAGGGGGCTCTGCTGGCCGCGCTGCGGCTGGGTGTTTCGGTGCCTGGCAACATGGCTGTGGCTGGCTTCAACGACCTGACCGGCAGCGACCAGATGTGGCCCCCGTTGACCACCGTGCGCACGCCACGTGCCGAAGTGGGCACCGAGGCGGCGCGCATGCTGCTGGCGCTGATGGCGGGCAAGCCGGTGCCTAAGCCGTGCGTGGACCTGGGGTACGAACTGGTGGTGAGGGGCAGTGCCTGATGGAGCTGCCACGGTTACTGGCATGATTCGTGCCTCCGCACACGTCATGAGCACAGACACTTCTTCCGTACAGAAACACACCGCCTTCGAGGATGCGCAAGCCATCTTCACGGGCACGCTGTTCGTGTCGCTGGCGCTGATTCTGTTTGCGCAGTCGGGGCTGCTCACGGGCGGCACGGCGGGTGCGGCTTTCGTGCTGCACTACGCCACGGGCCTGGGGCTGGGGCACCTGTTCTTTCTCATCAACGTGCCGTTCTACTGGTTTGCCTGGCAACGCATGGGGCGCGAGTTCACGCTCAAGACCTTCATCGCCATCAGCCTGTTGTCGGCCATGACGCAGTGGTCGCCGCGCCTGTTCGCCATCGAGCGGCTGCACCCGGCCTATGCCGCTGTGCTTGGCGGTTTGCTGCTGGGTTCGGGCTGCCTGTTCCTGGCGCGGCACCGCGCCAGCCTCGGCGGCGCCACCATCATCAGCCTGTACCTGCAGCAGGCGCGCGGCTGGCGCGCGGGCAAGGTGCAGATGGGCATCGACTGCACCATCGTGCTGCTGGCGCTGACGGTGGTCGAGCCCGAGCGGGTGGCCTGGTCGGTACTGGCGGCGGTGGTGATGAACCTGTTCATCGCCATCAACCACAGGCCGGGGCGCTATGCGGTGATTTGAGCCGACGGCAGGCCCAGGTTCAAACCCCCGGCGTGAGCACCGTGGGTAGCGCCTTGGGCAGCAGTTCAGGGTAGTCGCGGCTGAAGTGCAGTCCCCGGCTTTCCTTGCGGGCCTGGGCCGAACGCACGATCAGGTCGGCCACCTGCACCAGGTTGCGCAGCTCCAGCAGGTCGCGCGTGACGTGGAAGCGCGCGTAGAACTCCTGGATCTCGGCCTTGAGCAGGGCGATGCGGTGGGCGGCGCGCTCCAGACGTTTGTCGGTGCGCACGATGCCCACGTAGTCCCACATGAAGCGGCGCAGTTCGTGCCAGTTGTGCGCGATGACGACCTGTTCATCGGCGTCGATGACGCGGCTGTCGTCCCAGGGGCGCACGCCCGGCACGTTAACGGCGGGCTGGGCGGTGATGTCGGCCACGGCGGCGCGGGCAAACACCATGCATTCCAGCAAGGAGTTGCTGGCCAGGCGGTTGGCGCCGTGCAGGCCGGTACAGCTGGCTTCGCCCACGCAGTACAGGCCGTCCAGGTCGGTGCGGGCGCGCAGGTCGGTGACCACGCCGCCACAGGTGTAATGCGCCGCGGGCACCACGGGAATGGGTTCACGCGTGATGTCGATGCCCAGCTCGGCGCAGCGCGCCAGGATGTTGGGGAAGTGCTCGCGCAGGAACTCGGGGCTCTGGTGCGAGATGTCGAGGAACACGCAGTCCAGGCCGTGTTTCTTCATCTCGAAGTCGATGGCGCGCGCCACCACGTCGCGCGGGGCCAGTTCGCCGCGCTCGTCGTGCGCGGGCATGAAACGCGTGCCGTCCGGCAGTTTGAGCAGACCGCCTTCCCCACGCACCGCCTCGCTGATGAGGAAGCTCTTGGCCTTGGGGTGGTACAGGCAGGTGGGGTGGAACTGGATGAATTCCATGTTGGCCACGCGGCAGCCTGCGCGCCACGCGGCGGCAATGCCGTCGCCGGTGGCGGTGTCGGGGTTGGAGGTGTAGAGGTACACCTTGCCCGCACCGCCCGTGCACAGCAAGGTGTGCGGGGCCACGAAGGCTTCGACCTCGTCGGTTTCCTCGTTCAGCACGTAGGCGCCCAGGCAGCGTCGCGGCCCTGGCTGGGGTTGCACAGCGTGCTTGTCGCTCAGGATCAGGTCCACCAGATTGTGGGTTTCGAACACGTCCACGTGGGGCAGTTCGCGCACGCGCTCGATCAGCGTCTTCTGCACGGCGGCACCCGTGGCGTCGGCCACGTGCACGATGCGCCGGTGGCTGTGGCCCCCTTCACGGGTCAGGTGCAGTTCGCCGTCGTCGAGCGAGAAGGGGGTGCCCAGCTCCTGCAGCCAGGCAATGGCTTCGGGGGCGTTTTCCACGGTGAAGCGGGTGGCCGCCTCGTCGTTAAGGTGGGCGCCCGCCACAAACGTGTCTTGCACATGTTCGTCAAAGCTGTCGTCCGGGGCCAGCACGGCGGCAATGCCCCCCTGTGCCCAGGCGCTGGCACCGTCGGCAATGGCACGCTTGGTGAGCACGGCCACGCGCAGGTGCTTGGGCAGCAGCAGCGCCGTGCTCAGCCCGGCCAGGCCGCTGCCAATGATGATGACGTCGTAATACCGGGTGGGTGCCGTGGCGGCGGGGGCGGATGCCGAGGAGGAAGCCATGGTTATTGGCGAGAAAAAAGGTGTCAGGCAGGCGTGTAGGCCAGGCGCACGTAAATGGGCGCGAAGGCTTCAGCCTGGGTGAGTTCGATCAACGTTTCCTTGGCCAGCTCCAGCGTGGCGATGAAGGTCACCACCAACACGGGCACCCCCAGGCTCACGTCGAACAGGTCGGCAAATTCCACGAACTTGCGCCCCTGCAAGCGGCGCAGCACCAGGCTCATGTGCTCGCGTACTGATAGTTCTTCGCGGCTGATCTTGTGGTGCTGCACAAGCTTCGCGCGTTTGAGGATGTCGCGCCAGGCTTCCTGCAGGTCGGCGGGGTTCACATCCGGAAAGCGCGGTGCAAGCGATTGTTCGATGTGCACCTGGGCGCGCAGGAAGTCGCGGCCCAGCTGGGGGGCGTCGTTCAGGCGCTGTGCCGCCAGTTTCATCTGCTCGTATTCCAGCAGGCGGCGCACCAGTTCGGCACGGGGGTCTTCCACCTCTTCGCCCTCGGCCACCTTCTTGGGCGGCAGCAGCATGCGCGACTTGATCTCGATCAGCATGGCCGCCATCAGCAGGTATTCACCGGCCAGTTCCAGGTTGCTGGCGCGGATCTGCTCCACGTAGCTCAGGTACTGCCGCGTCACCTCGGCCATGGGGATGTCGAGGATGTTGAAGTTCTGCTTGCGGATGAGGTAGAGCAGCAGGTCCAGCGGGCCTTCAAAGGCCTCCAGGAAGACCTGCAGCGCGTCGGGCGGGATGTAGAGGTCTTGCGGCAGCTGGAAAAGCGGCTCGCCGTACAGGCGCGCGCGGGCCACCTGGTCCACCACCTCGGGCATGCTCGCTGGCAGCTCGGCGGGCGCGCTGGCCAGCGCCAAGTCCAAACTGTTGGGCAGCTCGGGTTCCAGCGGCGGGGCGGTGGTCATGCCAACGGTGGGCAATCAGCGCAGCAGCGGTTCAGTCTGGTAGACGTACGGCTTTTGCGCAACGCGCGCTTCACTGGCCTCGGCGGCAAACTGGCGGTCGATCTGCTTGTCCCACAACAGGGCGCGGCCCTGGCGTTGTTCGGCTTCCAGTTCGGGGCGCTGCGACTTGAGCGAGTCGATGAACTGGGTGGCGTCGGAAGCGTAGTGAGGGCGTTGAAAGATGTTCATGACGGGATCGTGCACCACAGGGAAAAAAGCGATTTTACCCAGTGGGACGCGACGCTGGAGATTTCGGCGTCGGTCAGGCGCAGGTGTGGAGCTTGCTGGCGAAGCCGGACCGGCGCAGCAGCGACAGCGGCTGTTCGTGCAAGCCCACCATGCTCAGGTGCGCGCCGCGCTTTTCCAGGGCCTTGTGCAACTGTTCCAGCGCGTCCAGGCCCGTGGTGTCGAGCGAGATGAGGTGCGTGGCGTCCAGCACCACGTTCAAGGGTTCCGGCGAAGCCTCCACCTCGGCCACGATGGGGTCGATCTTGCTGACCGCGCCAAAGAACAGCGAGCCGTACAGCTTGAAGGTGATCTGTTGGCTGGTACGCGCCACTTCCTGGGCGGTGAACAGGCTGCTTTGCCGACGTACGAACAGCACCACCGCCAGCACCAGGCCCAGCTCCACGGCCACCGTCAGGTCGAAGACGATGGTGACGAAGAAGGTGGACAGCAGCATCAACCGGTAGTGGTTGCTGAAGTGCTTGAGCCGCGCAAATTCGCGCCACTCGCCCATGTTCCACGCCACGAACAGCAGCACCCCCGCCAGCACCGCCAGGGGAATGTGCTTGGCCAACGGTGCGGCGGCCAGCACCACCAGCGCCAGCGTGAGCGAATGCACCACGCCTGCGATGGGTGAAGTGGCGCCTGCGCGGATGTTGGTGACGGTGCGCGCAATGGTGCCCGTGGCGGGCATACCGCCGAAGAAGGGCACCACGGCGTTGGCCACGCCCTGCGCCATCAGCTCCTGGTTGGGGTCGTGCTTGGGGCCTTCGCGCAACTGGTCGGCCACGCGCGCGCAAAGCAGCGATTCGATGGCACCCAGGATGGCGATGGTGAGGGTGGGGCTGACCAGTTGTTTCACCGTTTCCCAGGTGAAGGCGGGCAGCTCGAACGCCGGAACGCTTTGGGGGATGCCGCCAAAGCGCGACCCGATGGTCTCGACCGGCATTTGCAATACCCAGGCCGCCAGCGATAGCGTGACCAGCGCCACCACCGGCCCGGGCACGCGCGATGTGGCCCGAAGGGCGCTGATGGCCTCGATCCCGTCGAGTTTCCTGCGGAAAGCCGACTCCGCCGCCCACAGCCTTGGCCACACGAAAAGCCCCAGCACACACGCTGCGCCCAACCCGAACGCCCAGGGGTTGAAGCCATCCAGGTGCCGGGCCAGCGTGCCGATCTGGCTGAAGAAATCTGCAGGCATCTTGTCGATCTGCAGACCCAACAGGTCGCGCAGTTGAGACAAGGCAATGAGCACGGCTATGCCGTTGGTGAAACCGATGACCACGCTGACCGGCACGTAACGCACCAGGCTGCCCAGCTTGAACAGGCCCAGCAGGAACAGCAGCACGCCCGCGCTGGCGGTGGAGATCAGCAGGTTGGCCAAACCATAGCGTTCGACGATGCCGTAGACGATGACGATGAACGCGCCTGCAGGGCCACCTATCTGGACGGACGAGCCGCCCAGCACCGAGATGAGGAGCCCGCCGATGATGGCCGTCCACAGCCCGGCTTCGGGTTTGAGGCCCGAGGCGATGGCGAATGCCATGGCCAGCGGCAGTGCAACGATGCCGACGGTGGCGCCAGCCCCCATGTCTTTGACCAGCCGCTCACCGCTGTAGCCGCGAACATCCTGAAAAAGGCGCGGGCTGAACGTGGCCATGGGAGGCATGTTGAACATGCCCCATGTTACAACTTTGCCGCCGTGACGCAGTTTGCGAAGTTGTCAGAAGAATCCTGGGGTTTACACCAGTTTGACGAGCATTCGCGGCGTTTTTGTCGGTTTAGGCAATGAATCGGTGTGTCTTCAGGTCGGCGGCTACGGGGCGCCAGACCAGCAGCAGCAGCATCACCGCCAAGGGGAGCGTGCTGACGTAACCCACGTGCTTGAAGCCCCAGGCACCCAGCAGGGCGCCAATGAAGAAGCTGCCGATCATGCGTGCCTGCAGACGCAGCTTGTCGCGGTTGGCCAGCACCGGGGCGTGCTGCGGGTGGCGGTTGACGTAGAAGAGCTTGCCCAGCTCGATGCCCAGATCCGTGACCAGGCCGGTGAGGTGCGTGGTGCGGATCTCGGCCTTGGATATCTTGGTGATGACGGCGTTCTGCAGGCCCATGATGAAGCACAGCAGAACCACCGTGAGCGGCAGAAACAGGGTGGCCAGCAGGCTGATGGCCGCGCCAAACAGACCGAACAGCAGCAGTGCCACCGCTTCGAGCAACAGGGGCAGGCCAAAGGCGCTTTGCAGCGAACGGCGCAACCCCCAATTCACCATCCAGGCGGTGGTCATGGCGCCAGCCAGGAAGGCCAGCAGCGAACCTATGCCCGCGATGGCCAGCGTCCAATGGCCCAGCACCATCTGGTCGGCCACGGACGAAATCACCCCCGTCATGTGCGAGGTGTACTGCCCCACCGCCAGAAAACCGCCCGCGTTGGCGGCGCCAGCCACGAAGGCCAGCGTGAGCCCCAGGCGCACGTTCGCCTGTTGCGTGCGTTGCACGTCAACCCAGCCGCGCAGCTCGGGGTGCACGCTGCCGCCCGGTCAGTGGATGCGCATGCCTGGCTGTGCGCCAGGCCAGGGGTGCAGCACATAGATGCCGGGCTGGGCTTTTTCGTCCGCGTGGCTGGCGGCCAGCACCATACCTTCGCTCACGCCGAACTTCATCTTGCGCGGCGCCAGATTGGCCACCATCACGGTGAGTTTGCCAACCAGGTCTTCGGGCTTGTACATGCTGG
>CAMLOF010000057.1 GCA_946481585.1 uncultured Macromonas sp.
GTTCCGAAACGAGCACGCGCCCTTGAGCACAACGGCTGGTGCGCCATACGACGACGCCTTCGGCCTCGGCTTGCATCAAGGCGGCTTCGAGGTCTTGATGGAGGGTGCCATTGCCCGTTCCTGCCACCACCAGCCCGCGCAACGGCGGCACGCCAGCCTCGTGTGATTGAGCCAGCAGCGCCCGCACCAGCAGGCCATCTGCGCCCGCGTGGCTGGTGATCCACTCGACGCGCGGCCACACCTCTGCCGCCAACAACCGCTTCAGCAGGTCCGGCGTAGGGGTCGCTTCGGCGGGCCAAGGCTGCCACATGGTCAGTTGCCCGGCTTCCACCACGCCCAAGGGGCCCGCGTCACCAGAGCTGAACGCGTCGGTCCGGTAGGTGTGCACCTTTTGCACCAGACGCGCCGCATGTACCTGCCCGGCACAAACGGCCACCACACCCCGCGCGCCGGGCTCGCAGGCCACCCGCATGGCATCCACCAGATTCTGCGGCCCGTCGGGCACCAAGGCAGTCGAAGGCCGCATGGCGCACGTCAGCACCACGGGTTTGAGAGGTGCCAGCACGGCCTGCAAGAGGTACGCCGTCTCCTCCAGGGTGTCGGTACCGTGCGTTATCACAATGCCCTTCACCAGCGGATCGGCCAGGCAAGCATCAACGCGTTTGAGCAAGGCACGCCACGCAGCAAGACCCATGTCCTTACTGTCAAGCTGCGCCACCTGCTCGCAGATCACCTGGACACCCTCTGGCACGGGCAAGCCCGCCAGCAGCTCGCCCACCGGCACCTCTCCGGCGACATAACCTACGTGGTCTGCCGTCTTTGCTGCACGGCCCGCAATCGTGCCCCCCATGCCCAGCACGACCAACTTGCTCGCATCCATCGTTCGTTCCTCTGCACTGTATGAATCATCAATGGGTCTAGTCTAGCTGTTGAGCACGGTCGCATCCGTTAAGCTTCTGCCTCCATGGCCTTCACCCTGCCCCACCCGGTCCACCACGAGCTCGTCATCAAAAAGAGCCGCTTCATTGCCTGCGTGCAGCCGGTGGAGGGGCGCGCCCAGGCACAAACCATCGTGCAACAACTGTGGCAGCAACACCCCGGCGCCGCCCATGTGTGCTGGGCGCTGCTTGCGGGCGGCCAGTCGGCGGCGGTAGATGATGGCGAGCCCAGTGGGACTGCTGGGCGCCCCATGCTGGACGTGCTGCGTCACCAGGACCTGGAAGGCGTGCTGGCCACCGTGGTGCGCTACTTCGGCGGCGTCAAACTGGGGGCGGGCGGGCTGGTACGCGCCTATACCGACGCAGTGGCCCAAGCCCTGCTGGAGGCGCCGAAAGTGGCCCGTGAACGCCAGGCCACCCTTGCCTGCCAGGTGCCCTACGCACTGGAAGGCTGGCTGCGGCGCGAACTGCAGCTTGTCCAGGCCCAACTGCTTGACGTAGACCACGCCAACGAGGTGACCCTCCGCTGGCGTCTGCCCGAACCCCAGGCGGCCAGCCTTGTCGAGCGCCTGAACGAAGGCGGACAAGGCAAACTCCAATGGATCAAGGAAGACGCACCTGCGATTGATTAAGATGTGAAGCATCTTGTTCACACCCGGGCCAGGAGCCCGCGCTCTGCATGAAACGTCTTGAAGGAAAAGTCAGCATCGTCACTGGCGCAGGCCAGGGTATTGGTGCCGCCACGGCGCTCAAGTTTGCACAGGAGGGCGCAATCGTCATCGTTTGCGATGTCAACCCGGCCAACGTGGACAGCGTGGTGACGCAATGCCAGGCTGCGGGTGCTCAAGCCCACGGTTTCACCATGGACGTGACCCAGCGCCCCCAGGTTGACGACGTGGTGAAGCAAGTCCTGCAGCGCTTTGGCCGCATCGATGTGCTGGTCAACAACGCTGGCATCACCCAGGACGCCCGTCTGCAAAAGATGACCGAAGAACAGTTCGACCGCGTTGTCGATGTGAACCTGCGGGGTGTGTTTCATTGCGCCCAGGCGGTGACCGACACCATGGTGGCGCAGGGAGGCGGAGTCATCCTTAACGCGTCGTCGGTCGTGGGCATCTATGGCAACTTTGGCCAGACCAACTACGCCGCCACCAAATTTGGGGTGATCGGGTTTACCAAGACCTGGAGCCGCGAACTCGGCCCCAAAGGCGTGCGCGTCAACGCCGTGGCGCCAGGCTTCGTCAGCACCCCCATCCTGCAGACCATCCCTGAGAAGGTGCTGCAGGAAATGGAGCACAAGGTACCGCTCAGGCGCCTTGGCCGCCCTGAGGAAATTGCCAACGTCTATGCCTTCCTGGCCAGCGACGAGGCCAGCTACGTCAACGGTGCGGTCATCGAAGTCTGCGGCGGCATGACGGTTTGAAGCCTGAGACCGAATGACTCCTGCGCAAACCCGGCCTGACGGCGCCGAGGCCCCGGCACAGCCACGGTCCAAGACCGACCTCTTCCTGTCCTTCACCTGGTTGGCGTTGCAGGGCTTTGGCGGTGTATTGGCTGTGGTGCAACGGGAGTTGGTGGACAAGAAGCGCTGGTTGACCCGTGACCAGTTCGTCGAAGACTGGGCGGTGGCGCAAATCCTGCCCGGCCCCAACGTGGTGAACCTGTCCCTGATGATCGGCGGCCGCTACTTCGGCCTGCCTGGCGCCTTGGCTGCACTGGCAGGCATGCTGCTGGCCCCGTTGCTGGTGGCGGTGGTCCTGGCTGTTGCCTTCTCCAGCATCGCTGGCGCGCCTGCGGCGCTGGGCGCCCTGCGTGGCATGGGAGCCGTTGCAGCGGGCCTCATCACCGCCACGGGGCTGAAGTTGATTGGCGCGTTGCAAAACAACGTGATGGGACGCTTCGTCTGCTGGGGTTTCGCTGCAGCCACATTCGTTGCCATCGCATTGATGCGACTACCGCTGGCCTGGGTTCTGCTGGGGCTGGGGAGCGTGGCGTGCCTGTGGGCCTGGCATTGCCTGGGCCGACCATGGGCTGGGAGCAGGGCATGACCATCACCCTGCACGCCAATGACTGGCTCCAGATCTTCCTGCATTTCCTGATGCTGTCCCTGCTGGCGGTGGGCGGAGCCATCACCACGGCGCCCGACATGCACCGCTACCTCGTGACACAACAGGCTTGGCTGACCGACGCCCAGTTCACGGCGTCCATTGCACTGGCGCAGGCCGCACCGGGGCCGAACGTGCTGTTTGTTGCGCTTGTGGGCTGGACGGTAGGCGTCAACGCAGGTGGGGGCGTCGAGGCTGGCATGGCCGCCTGGCCCCTGGGCGCGCTTGGCGTATTTCTGACCATGGCCGCCATCCTTCTGCCCTCCTCCACCCTCACCTACGTGGCCACGCGCTGGGCGCACCACAACCGCGAGCGGCGCGAAGTGAAGGCGTTCAAGCAAGGCATGGCGCCCATCGTCATCGCCCTGCTCATTGCCACCGGCTGGGTGTTGAGCGCGGCGCACGACAATCCAGAGCGCGACTGGCGGCTTTGGCTGCTCACCCTGGTGAGCGCCCTGCTGGTGTGGCGCACCAAGCTGCACCTGCTTTGGATGTTGGGTGCAGGCGCCGTGCTGGGCGCAATGGGCTGGGTCTGACCAGCCCGGAGCGGATCAGGAACGCTGGCGCAGCGCCTCGTAAAGGCACACGGCGCTGGCCACGGAAACGTTCAGGCTTTCCACCGCGCCGCGCATGGGGATGCTCACCAGTTCATCACAGGTCTTGCGCGTGAGCTGGCGCATGCCAGGTCCTTCAGCCCCCAGCACCAGCGCCACGGGGCCTTTCAGGTCCACCTGGTAGATGGTCTTGGGCGCGTCGTCGCTCGTGCCGATGATCCAGACGTTGCGCTCCTTCAATTCATTGAGCGTGCGCGCCAGGTTGGTCACCATGAAGTAAGGCACGGTCTCTGCTGCGCCGCTGGCCACCTTGGCCACCGTAGCGTTGATGCCTGCGGCATGGTCCTTGGGAGCGATCACCGCCTGTGCACCAGCACCGTCGGCCACACGCAGGCAAGCGCCCAGGTTGTGCGGGTCGGTCACGCCATCCAGCACCAGCAGCAAGGGGGCGTCACCACCGCCCTGCTCCAGTTGGTCGAGCAGGTCGTCGAGCGAGCGGGCTTGCGCCACTGGCTCCACGCGCGCAGCCACCCCCTGGTGCCCGTGGCTACCTGCGAGCTTGGCTATGCGCAGGCTGTCGGCCTCGATCAGCCGCGCGCCTGCTTCCTTGGCGCGTTCCAGGAACTGCTTCATGCGCGCGTCGCGGCGCGACGGGTCAACGTAAATCTCGATGATGGATGCGGGTGCCGTCTTCAGGCGCACGCCAACGGCATGGAAGCCGAACAGAACTTTGGGAGAGGACATCCCCGGATTATCACGCTTCGGCCAGTGCTGGCTCACTGGCCCGCCCGGCCTCGATGGTGATGCGGCGCTCGCAACGCTGGGCAATGGCCCGGTCGTGCGTCACCAGAACGAGCGTCGTGCCCAGTTCACGGTTCAGCTCGAACATCAGCTCCATCACGCGCTCACCCGTGGCAAAGTCCAGGCTGCCCGTGGGCTCGTCGGCCAGCAGTACCGCCGGGCGCACCACAAAAGCGCGGGCCAGCGCCACGCGCTGCTGCTCGCCGCCCGAGAGCACCTTGGGGTAGTGCCCCAGGCGCTCGCCCAACCCTACGCGTCGCAGCATCTCGGTGGCCGCTGTGCGTGCGTCACGTCGGCCAGCCAGTTCCAGCGGCAGCATCACGTTCTCCAGCGCCGTGAGGTTGCCCAGCAACTGGAAGCTCTGGAACACAAAACCCACCTTCTGCGCCCGCAAGGCCGCGCGCTGGTCTTCGTCCAGCGCGAAAATATCGGTGCCGTCGATGTGAACCGTTCCCGCGCTGGGCGTATCCAACCCCGCAACGATGGCCAGCAAGGTGCTCTTGCCAGAGCCAGATGCACCGACGATGGCCACCGTCTCGCCCTTGTAGAGCTCGAAATCGACCTCACGCAAAATGTCCAGCTGGCCCGTGGCGTCGCTCACCGACTTCGACAGGTTCTGCACCGCGATCATCACATCCGACATGGAAAGGCTCTTCAAGTTGAATCGACGACACTTTAACGCCATCACCGCGCTTGCCCCCCTCGTGGGGTCTTGCCCTGCCTGGGCCGAGTCAGAGCCCGTTGTGCTGATTGTGGGGGACTCACTCAGCGCCGAATACGGGCTGCGCCGTGGCAGCGGCTGGGTGGCGTTGCTGGAACAGCGACTTGCCAGCAACAAGGCTGGCGTGCGCGTGGTCAACGCCAGCATCAGCGGCGACACGACCTCTGGCGGCCGCTCACGCCTGCCCACGCTGCTGCAGCAACACAGGCCTGCTACCGTCGTCATCGAACTCGGCGGCAACGACGCACTGCGCGGCCTGCCGCTGGACATGACCCGGGACAACCTGCAGGCCATGGCCCGCCTGGCCCGTGAGGCGGGTGCCAAGGTTCTGCTGCTGGGCATGGAAATGCCGCCCAACTACGGCGCTCGCTACGCGCAGGAATTCCGGCAGGTGTTCGCCAATGTGGCCAAGGCTGAAAAAGCTGCCTTGCTGCCCTTCTTCTTAAAGGGCGTGGCGGACGGGCCTGACCCCGTCGCCCTGTTCCAGGCCGACCTCATCCACCCGAACGAAAGCGCCCAGGCACGCATGCTGGACAATGTATGGCCTGAACTGCGCAAGCTGTTGCCCAAGCGCTGAAGCCATCACCACCGTATGCCCCTGCAAACCCTGCCCGCCACCGCCGCCCTGGAACGTCTGGCCGACTTCGACACCGTCATCGACGCCCGCACCGAGGACGAGTACGCCCTCGACCATCTGCCCGGCGCCATCAACTGGCCCACGCTCAACAACGAGGAACGCATCGTCATCGGCACGATGTACAAGCAGGTCAACGCCTTCGAGGCCAAGAAGCGGGGCGCAGCGCTTGCTGCCCGCAACATCGCTGCCCACATTGAGCGCGAAGTGCTCGACAAACCCAAGAACTGGAAGCCATTGGTCTACTGCTGGCGAGGCGGCAACCGCAGCGGTTCGCTGGCCACCATCCTCAGTGCCATTGGGTTTCAGGTCACCCTGATCGAAGGCGGCTACAAGGCGTCACGCAATGCACTGGTCGAGTCCCTACCCTCCCTGGTGCAGCGCCTGCGCTACAAGGTGGTGTGCGGCCCCACGGGTTCAGGCAAGACGCGCCTGCTCCAGGCCCTGGCAGCCCAAGGTGCGCAGGTGCTAGACCTGGAGGGCCTCGCCTCGCACCGCAGTTCCGTGCTTGGCTTGATTCCCGGCCAGCCGCAGCCCAGCCAGAAGCGCTTCGACACCCTGGTGTGGGAAGCCCTGCACACCTACGACCCCGCCCGCGTGGTGTACGTGGAAAGCGAAAGCAAGAAGGTGGGCAACCTGCGCGTGCCAGACGCTTTGATCGACGCCATGCGTGCCAGTCCCTGCCTGGACCTGCAACTGCCGCTGGAAGAGCGCGTGGCGCTGTTGATGGAAGACTACGAATTCTTCCTGCGCGACAGCGAGTTCTTCTGCGAGCGCCTGCGCGCCCTCACGGAACTGCGCGGCAAGGCGGTGATAGACGAGTGGGTGGGCATGGTGCAGGCGGGCCGCTCCGACACCGTGGTGCGCGAACTGCTGGACAAGCATTACGACCCCGTGTACGCGGCTTCGATCCGCCGAAACTTCGTGCAGTATGGGCAAGCGCTACCCTGTCCGGTTGCCAGCCGATCAGAGGCGGCCATGGCCGCCCTCGCCCGCGACCTGATCGCTCAGGAAAGCGCGGACATGGCCTGAAACAGGTCGGCCTTCAGGTCGGCTGCGGCTTCCAGACCCACGGCGAAGCGGACCAGGCGGCTGGCATGCGGCCAGGGCGTCGTTCGCATGGAAGGCACGTCGTAGGGCACGCACAGGCTGATCGGCCCGGCCCAGCTGTAACCCAGACGGAACAGCTTGAGGCTGTCGCAGAAGGCGTCAACTTTTTCCGCAGCAATGGCCGGGTCGAACACCACACTGAACAGACAGGCAGCCGCGCTGGCGTCGCGCGCCCAGTTGGGATGGCCGGGTGATCCGGGCAAGGCCGGGTGGAACACCTTGGCCACGCCGGGCTGCTCCTGCATCCAGATGGCCAGTTCACGGGTTGTAGCGTCTTGCGCGTGGTAGCGCAGCACCATGCTGTTCAGCCCGCGCAACACCAGCTCCGCGTCGTTGGCACCCACGCCCAGGCCCAGGCGCATGTGTGTCAGCAGCAGTTGCCGGTGCAAAGCCTCGTCACGCGTGACCACCGAGCCCATCAGCACGTCCGCCCCGCCGCTGGGGTACTTGGTCAGGGCCTGCATGGAAATGTCCACGCCCATGTCAAACGGCTGAAACGCCACCCCCGCACCCCAGGTGTTGTCCAGGGCCGCAATCAACTTCCTGCTGGTCTGCCGAGCTGCATTCGCGTCGCGAACGACCGCCACCAGCCCAGGCAAGTCCGGGTATTCCAGCGTGACAGAACCCGCTGCCTCCAGCCAGACCAGGCGCGTGGACGCTCCGATCTTGGCAACCAGGTCGGCCGGGTTCATGGGGTCGTAATATCGGTGGGTGATGCCCCAGGCAGCCAGTTCGCCTTCGGCCAGGGTCTTGCCAGGGCCGTAGGCGTTGTCGGGCAGCAGCACCTCCTCGCCCGTGCGCAAAAGCGCCATGTTCACCAGCGCAATGGCGGCCAGTCCGCTGGGTACCAACAAGCAATGCTGCCCGCCTTCCACCGTCGCGATGCGCTCTTCCAGCGTGAACGTGGTGGGCGTACCGTGCAAGCCGTAGGTGTAGGCCGATTTGTTCTTCCAATCGCGGGAGCGCATCGCCGCCACGCTGGGAAAGATGACCGTGGAGGCCTTGTGAACGCCCGGCGCCACCGCCTCGAACTCGGGCGGCGGCACGTAGGGGTGATGGATCAGTCCAGTGCGCAGGTCCATGGAGGCCCGCTCAAACCTTCCACTTGGCCAGCAACTGGGCCGGACGCATGTTGTCGTAGCCCTCGAACGGCTGGTGAATCCACGGGTTGGTGGGCAGGAACTCCACCGAGTAGTCCGGCGTGAACACCGACACCGCCTTGGTCCAGATCACCGCGCTGCGCAGCTCGGTGATGGGCGGGTAGTTGTTCTTGAGCATGTCGATGACAGCACGCAGCGTGTGGCCAGAATCGGCCAGGTCGTCGACCAGCAGCACGCGGCCAGCAATCTCGCCTTTGGGCGTGGTGATGTAACGAGCAATGTCCAGTTGCCCCTGCACGGTGCCCGCTTCCGCCCGGTAGGAACTGGTGGACATGATGGCCAGGGGTTTGTCAAAAATGCGGCTCAGGATGTCACCCGGGCGCATGCCGCCGCGAGCCAGACACAGGATCGTGTCGAACTCCCAGCCCGACTGGTGCACCTTGATCGCCAGTTTTTCGATCAGGTTGTGGTACTCGTCGTAAGACACGTACAGGTGTTTGCCATCTTCGGTCAGCATCGCGGATCTCCGTTTCAGAGGGTCTTGGGTAGGCTGCCGCTCAGGCGGCGAAGGGGTGGTGCAGCAGAATCGTGTGGTCGCGGTCCGGGCTGGTGGACACCACATGGATGGGCACGCCCGTCACAGCCTCGATGCGGCTCAGATAGGCCTGCGCGTTGGCGGGCAGGTCTTCGTAGCGGGTCACGCCCACCGACGAATCGCTCCAGCCCGGCAGGGTTTCGTAGATCGGCTCACAACGTGCAATTTCGTCGGCCCCCAGCGGCAGGATGTCGATGATCTCGCCATCGAGCTTGTAACCCACGCACAACTGCAGTTCGGTCAGGCCGTCCAGCACGTCCAGCTTGGTGATGCACAGGCCGCTCAGGCCGTTGACCTGGGCAGAGCGCTTCAGCAGCGCGGCATCGAACCAGCCGCAGCGGCGCGAACGGCCGGTGGTCACACCCTTCTCGGCGCCCACGGTGCTCATGTGGTAGCCCGGCGTGCCTTCCTTTTCCCAGTCCAACTCGGTGGGGAACGGGCCGCCACCCACGCGGGTGCAGTACGCCTTGGTGATGCCCAGCACGTAGTGCAACATGCCCGGGCCCACGCCCGCGCCTGCAGCCGCGTTACCCGCAACGCAGTTGCTGGAGGTCACGAAGGGATAGGTGCCATGATCAATGTCCAGCAGCGTGCCTTGCGCGCCTTCAAACAGCAGGTTGACACCCGCCTTGTGGGCCTCGTTCAGTTCACGCGACACGTCAGCAATCATGGGCTTGAGCTGTTCGGCCTGTTGCATGGCCTGCTCGAACACCGGCTCGAACTGGATGCGTCCGTCTTTGATGAAACCCTCGAACACCGGGCCCCAATCCATATCCGCAGAACCCAGATAAGAAGTCAGCAGATGGTTGTGCAGATCCAGCAGTTCGCGCAGCTTGGTAGCGAAACGTTCTGGATGCTTCAAGTCCTGCACACGCAGCGCACGGCGAGCGATCTTGTCCTCGTAAGCGGGGCCGATGCCGCGCCCAGTGGTACCGATCTTGGCAACACCAGCCTTTTCCTTGGCGGCTTCGCGAGCCACGTCGATCGCGGCATGGAAAGGCAGGATCAGCGGGCAGGCCTCGCTCACGCGCAGGCGCGAGCGCACTTCCACGCCTGCTTTTTCAAGCCCGGCGATTTCTTCCAGCAGCTTGGTCACCGACAGCACCACGCCGTTGCCGATGTAGCACTTGACGCCCGGACGCATGATGCCGCTGGGAATGAGGTGCAATGCCGTTTTCACGCCATTGATGACCAGCGTGTGACCCGCGTTGTGACCGCCCTGGAAGCGGACCACGCCACGCGCGGTCTCCGTGAGCCAGTCCACCAGCTTGCCCTTGCCTTCGTCACCCCACTGGGTGCCCACGACCACGACGTTGCGCCCCGGCTGGGCCTTGAAAGAATTTTGGTTCATTTGGTACCGATCCAACAAAAGGGGTTCTCAGGCCGACAGGGGTTCCACGACCCACTGACCGTCTCGCGCCACAAGTGCGCGATTGCAAAGGAATTCGTCCACTTCGTGCTCATGTCCTGGCAGCACGCACACCACGGTCTCACCGTCAGCACGCAGACGGGCAATGGTGGAACGCAAGGTAGCGTCGCTGCCCCAGGGCGCGCGAATGGCAGCCTGCAAAGCCGGTGCCGACACCGCTGCCACAAGCTCCTTGAGGTCCAGGCTGAAACCTGCCGCCGGACGCTTGCGGCCGAACACCGCGCCGACCTCGTCGTAACGGCCACCGCGCACCAGTTCCACCAGACGCCCGCCAGCGCGCTGGGCTGCAAACATGGAGAACCGCACACCTGTGTAATAGGCGTAGCCGCGCAAATCGCCGAGGTCAAACGACACTGTCATACCCTGCAGGTGAGACGCCAGCCAGCGCAGATCGCCCAGCGCCTTGTCCAGCAGCGGGCTGGAACGCAGCCTGCGCGCAGCCTCGTCCAGCACCGTAACGTCTCCATACAGTGTGGGCAGGGCAAGAAGATCGGCTCGCACTGCTTCGGGCAGGCCTTGGCTCAAGGCGCCCAGCGTGGCTACGTCCTTGGCAGCCAGTGCCGAATGGATGCGCGCAACAGTCTCGGCGTCCAGAGCCTGACCGGCCAGCACGGCGTCGATGATCCGCACGTCACCCAGGTCCAGCGCCAAATGCTCCATGCCGCTGGCCCGCAGGCACGCCTGGGCCAGTTCAAGCACTTCCAGATCAGCCTCCAGGCCAGCGTGGCCGTAGAGTTCAGCACCGAGCTGGAGAGGCTCGCGCGTAGCATGCGGGCGGTCCACCCGGGTATGCACCACCGGACCGCAATAACACAGACGCGTGACGCCCTGGCGGTTCAGCAGATGAGCGTCAATACGCGCAACCTGCGGCGTGGTGTCGGCGCGCAAACCAAGAGACCGCCCCGACAGCTGATCCACCAGCTTGAAGGTTTGCAGGTCAAGCGCTTCACCCGTGCCGGTCAGCAGGGAATCCAGGTGCTCGATCAGCGGCGGCATCACCAACTCGTAGCCATGGCCACGAGCGGTGTCCAGCAAGGCACGGCGCAGGTCTTCGATGTGCCGGGCCTCGGAGGGCAGGACATCGGCAATTTGATCCGGTAGGACCCAAGCAGACATGGGAATGGGAGGGCTGTTAAAAAGAGGATTTTACCGGGGTCTGAGCGCCCCATGAAAAAAGCGGCCGCCACAGACGTGGACGGCCGCCATTAGCATGCATCACACGAGTCTGGCGAGGCTCGTGCTGACTGCGAGCGACACAGCCAAGCTCATCGACCACCCGGGCTGCTGCCCCTGAGCGCCTTGAAGAACTCAGACGAGGGATCGACAACCATCACATCGGTCTTGTTTGCAAAGCTGGCCTTGTAGGCCTCCAGGCTGCGGTAGAACTGCGCAAAGACTGGATCGCGACCAAAGGCCTCGTTGTAGGCGCGCGCGGCTTCGGCGTCACCCTCACCCTTGATCTTCTGTGCGCTGCGGAAAGCCTCCGCCACAATGACCTCACGCTGGCGGTCAGCATCGGCGCGGATCTTCTCCCCCTCGGCAAAGCCGGTCGAACGAAGCTCGTTGGCCACGCGCTTGCGCTCCGCTTCCATGCGGTCATAGACGGAGCGGGTGATGGTTTCCGCGTAGTCGATACGCGTGATTCGCACGTCAACAACGTCTATGCCCCAAGGCTTCTCTGCCCCGCGAACAGCGGCAAGCACTTCGCGCTTGACGTCTTCCATCAGTTGCTCACGCCGGGTAGAGAGCAATTCACGCACGGTACGCTTGTTGACTTCCTGCTGGAAGGAGTTACGCACCACGCGATTCAGCTGCAAAGCACCGGCACGCTCATCCACACCCACGTTGCGAATGTAGGCCGACGGCTCGGCAATGCGCCAACGCACATACCAGTCGATCACGACCCGCTGCTTCTCGGCTGTCAGCGTGGGTTCGGTGTCGGTGCTTTCCAGGGTAAGCAAACGCTTGTCGATGTAGGTCACGTTCTGGAACGGCGGCGGCAACTTGAAGTTGAGGCCGGGTTCGGTGATGACCGTCTTGATCTGCCCCAGGGCGTAAACGATGCCGAACTGCCGCTGATCCACCACGAAGAGCATGGAACTGGCAATGGCGAGTGCCACCAGGAAAGAGGAGATGACGAAACCAATCTTGTTCATGATGTGTCCTCCGTGCGATCAGCGGGTTTCGCGGTCACGCGAACGGGAGTCGTCGCGGGCACGGGAGTCGTTGGGCAAGCTCGGCACAGCGGCTGGCAACTGGCTGGGTGCAGCGGCGGCCGGGGTGGCCGTGCCGGCCGTGCCGCCCGTGCCGGTTGCCTGCATGATCTTGTCGAGCGGGAGATACAGCAGATTGGAGTTCTGCTTGGTGTCCACAAGCACCTTGGTCACGCTGGTATAGACCTCCTGCATGGCCTCAAGGTACAGGCGCTCACGGGTAACCTGGGGCGCCTTGGCATGCTCGGCCTGGATGAGGCGGAAACGTTGTGCGTCACCCTCTGCCTGCGCGACGATACGGGCCTTGTAACCTTGCGCCTCCTCGATCAGACGGGACGCTGCACCGCGTGCGCGGGGCACCACATCGTTGGCATAGGCCTCCGCCTCGTTCTTAGCTCGCTCTCGCTCCTGACCAGCCTTGAGCACGTCATCAAACGCTGCCTGCACTTGTTCAGGAGGACGCACACCGCCCTGCTGCAGGTTGATGCCGACGACCTCAATACCCACGCCATAGCGGTCCAAAATGGTCTGCATCAGGATGCGCACACGGGGTGCAATCTGATCACGCTCCTCGGCCAGAGCTGCATCCATCTTCATCTTGCCAACCACCTCACGCACAGCCGTTTCCGCGGCGCGCAACACGGCAGAGTCCGGATCACGGCTGGCGAACAGGTACGCACGCGCATCGTTCAAGCGGTATTGCACGGCAAACTTGATCTCGACGATGTTCTCGTCTTCCG
>CAMLOF010000058.1 GCA_946481585.1 uncultured Macromonas sp.
TGTTGGGGATGAGCTTGGAGATGCCGTCGCAGAAGCCATAGGCGAAGTCGAGCACCCGCCCCACGTCGCGGATGGCCGCGCGCGCAGCCATGGTGCCAAAGGTGGCGATCTGGCTCACCGCGTCCTTGCCGTACTTGTCCTTGACGTAATCGATGACTCGGTCGCGGTTGGTCTGGCAGAAGTCGATGTCGAAGTCGGGCATGGACACCCGCTCCGGGTTCAGGAAGCGCTCGAACAGCAGGTTGTACTGCAGCGGGTCCAGGTCGGTGATGAGCAGCGCGTAGGCCACCAGCGAGCCCGCCCCGGAACCCCGGCCCGGCCCCACCGGGCAGCCGTTTTCCTTGGCCCATTTGATGAAGTCCGACACGATGAGGAAGTAGCCCGGGAACCCCATCTTCAGGATGGTGTTGAGCTCGAACTCCAGCCGCTCCACGTAGCGCGGGCGCTCGGCCTCGCGCTTCTCTTCGTCCGGGTAAAGATGGATCAGGCGAGCCTTCAACCCCTCGTGCGACACGTGGCGGAAGTACTCCTCCACCGACATCACCACGCCGTCGACCGGCGGGATGGGGAAGTTGGGCAGCTGCGGCTTGCCCAGCGTCAGCGTCAGGTTGCAGCGGCGCGCAATCTCCAGCGTGTTGGCCAAGGCCGAGGGCACGTCGGCGAACAGCTCGGCCATCTCGGCCGCCGACTTGAAGTACTGCTCGCGCGTGAACTTGCGCACACGGCGCTGGTTGCCCAGGATCTCGCCTTCGGCAATGCAGACCCGCGCCTCGTGGGATTCGTAGTCGTCAGGCGCCAGGAACTGGATGGGATGGGTGGCCACCACTGGCAGGCGCAAGCGCGCCGCCAGCGGGACAGCGGCCATCACGTGGCGCTCGTCGTCGGGGCGTTCGGCACGCTGGATCTCGATGTAGAAGCGGTGCGGAAACGCACCGGCCAATTGCAGCGCCAGATCGGCGGCGCGCGACTCGTCGCCCGCCAGCAGGGCCTGCCCCACCGGCCCCATGGCAGCACCGGACAGAACGATCAGGCCCTCGTTGAGCTCCTGCAGCCACTCCCACTTGATGGCCGCCTGGTCGCGCACCACGTTGACCGTCCAGGCCCGGGCCAGCAGTTCGCACAGGTTCAGGTAACCCTGGTGGCTTTGCACCAGCAGCAGCAGGCGCGGCAGGCTGTGCTGCACGGCAGAGGCGCCCGGTGCCGGTTCGCCGCCCAGCCCCTGCACCACCACGTCTGCCCCCAGCACGGGCTTGACGCCACCGCCCCTGGCAGCCTTGTAGAACTTGACGGCGCCAAACAGGTTGTTCAGGTCGGTCAGGGCCAGCGCGGGCTGGCCATCGGCAGCGGCGGTGGAAACGGCGTCGTCGATGCGGGTAACGCCATCAACAACGGAAAACTCGGAATGCAGGCGCAGGTGGACAAACATCCACCGATTGTAGGAAGGAAGTCAGAAGCTCTCCCACTCGTCGGTTACGGCCTCCGCCACGGGTTTGGCTGTGCTAACGGCGGAAGGGGCCGGGACGGTTGCTGATTTGCGCTCCGTGGAAGGCGTATGGAGCTTTCGCACCGCAGTTGATGCGGGCTCAGGCTTGGGTGCAGATGCAAGCGCGGGGGCTGATGCAGGTGATCTCGCCGCCTTTGCCGGACCGGACTTGACCAGCACTGGCACCAGGGGTTTCAACGCACTCTGCCTGTCATCCAGCTTGAACACGGCCACAGCGTCCACCAGGGCAGCAGCCTGGCGGCTCAGGCTCTGGGTCGCGGTAGCGCTTTCCTCCACCAGCGCGGCGTTCTGCTGGGTGTCGCGGTCCATGTGGGTCACGGCGTCGCTCACCATGGCCATGCCCTGCGTCTGCTCGCGTGTGGCTGAGCTGATCTCTCCCACCAGATCGGTGACGCGGCGGATGGAATCCACCACCTCTCCCATGGTGGCGCCCGCCCGGTCAGCCAGCGCCGTGCCCTGCGATACGCGCTCCACACTGGCGGTGATGAGGGCTTTGATCTCCTTGGCCGCTTCAGCGCTGCGCTGCGCCAGGCTGCGCACCTCTCCGGCCACAACCGCAAAGCCCCGGCCTTGCTCGCCTGCCCGCGCGGCTTCCACCGCAGCGTTGAGCGCCAGGATGTTGGTCTGGAAGGCAATGCCGTCGATCACCGCGATGATGTCGGCAATCTTCTGGCTGCTGGTGTCGATGTCGCGCATGGTGTCCACCACCTGCGCCACAACATCGCCACCGGAACTGGCCACACCCGAGGCGCTGAGCGCCAGTTGGTTGGCTTGCTGTGCGCTTTCTGCGTTCTGCTGCACGGTAGTGCCCAGTTGCTCCATGGCTGCGGCCGTCTGCTCCAGCGTGCTGGCCTGCGCCTCGGTGCGGGCGGCCAGGTCTTGCGTGCCCTGCGCAAGTTGCACGGTCGCGGTGGCCACGCTCTCGGCATTCGACCGCACTGCGCCAACAATGCGCTTGAGGTTCTCGTTCATGGTCCGCATGGCGGCCATCACGCTGTCTTGGTCACCCTCACGCAGGTGGAAGCTGTAGGTCAGGTCCCCGCCTGCCACGGTCTGCGCAGCCTGGCGCACTTCCCGGGGCTCGGCGCCCAGCGCCCGTACCAGCCCGCCAATAATCCACATTGACAAGCCCAATCCGACCGCACAGGCAACCGCAATCGAAGCAAATACCGTCCACAGCACCACCTGGCTGTCGGACTTGGCTTGTTCGTAAGCCTTGCGTGATTCATCCAGTTGCACTTGAATGAGCCCAGCCACCACCTCCTGCAACGGGTCGAAGACGGGATACATCTCCCGAGCCCGGAATTCAGCGACGCCCGCCTGGTTTCCGCCACGCAGCAGCGATTCGAGTTTGTCGGTGCTGGCATCGGTCACCTTGAACATGGGTTCTATGCGTGCCACCAGCGCAGCCTCTTCGCTGGTCAGGCGCGTAGCCCGGTATGCCTGCCATGTGTCAGTGATTTCCTTGCGGGCGACCTGCACTGCCTTCAGCGCGTCTGCGGGCGTGAAGGAACCATCAGCGGCTTTGTGGGCGGCATCGACGATGTTGACGGCGTACATGTCCGCCACTTTTTTGAGCTGGGACAGAGGCACGACGCGGTCCGCGTAAAGGGTCTCGACCCGCCGCTCGGCCTTGTGCAACTCGTACGCCCCCAAGGCCCCGACGCCCACCAACATGAGCAAGAGCACGCCCATCAGCAGCAAAAGCTGCGACTTGATCGTCAATCCCGTTTTCATGGCAATTCCGTTTGAATTTCAGATATGTCACCACAGGCCACCCGGGGAACATCTTCAAACGGAATTATTCAGCAATCAAAAACCGAAGCTGAAAATTACACCCTATATCTCACAAAATAAATTCAAGACAATTTGATATCAATCAAATCACATCAAGGCATGCATCAAAATTCAAAATCAAACGACCAGCCATATATCATCAAAAATCACTCACGCAATATGGAGAGAACTTCTGACCGAAACTCTCGGCTGTAGAGAATGAGCACAACCAATCCCGTGGCCATGATCATGCCCACCGGTGATATGAACCACGCCAAGGCGGCGAACGAAAAATAGTACGCACGCAAACCGTCGTTGAAGCTTTCTGCTGCGGCTCCCACCATGGCAGCGGCCCGATCTGCGTAGACCTTTCGATCGAACTTGCCGCTGTCAAAATCCTCTGGCGGCGGCATGGACCCGATCACCAACGCCACGAAGGTGTATTGACGCATACACCACGAAAACCGGAAGAAGGCATAGACAAATATGCCAATCAGCACCAAAACCTTGAATTCAAAGACAATCAGAGGCGTGGATTGTGCAAATGGTATTTCGCTCATCAACTCAGTGGCCTTTTCAGTCGTACCAAGCACGGCAAACAGGCCACCGATCACAAGAATCGCGGTGGATGAGAAGAAAGATGGCGTCTGCGACAGGCTCTGGGTGATGAGGCCGTCGAGCATGCGGGGGTCGCGGGCGGTGGCTTGGCGCATCCAGTAGGCGCGATACCGGTTGGTGGTGGCCAGCAAGGAAGGCCGCCGCTGTCCCCAAACCTTGGCGAACCAGGCGTACCCCACCCACAACGTGAAAAAGCCGACCAGCGCCAACCAGTCGGCCCAGGGAAGCATGCTGAGAATCTTCATGCGGCCATCTTACGATGGCACCGGCCCGTTTTGCGTACGGGTCGGCAAGACTCAGCCCTTCAACCGTTCAGCAAGCTGCGCCACGCGCTCGCCCAGCAGGCGTGCGGTTTCCAGGTCGCCCGGGTTCATGTCGGCGGCGCCCACGTCTGAAGGGGTCTGCCCCATCACGCCGCTGGACGAAGCCAGGTAACCCACGTCGTCGCGCTGGGAGGCCTTGGTGTTGTGGAAGCTCACGCCATTGCCCACCCAGATACCGCCGTGCTGCATGGCAAGCGTGAACATGTAGTGCAAGGTAGAAAGCTTGTCACCGTTGATGTTGGAGCTGTTGGTGAAAGCGGCAAAGATTTTGTCTTTCCATTGCTGCGTGTACCAGGGCTTGCTGGACGCATCGGCGAACTTCTTGAACTGCCAGCTCACGCTGCCCATGTAGGTGGGGCTGCCCAGGATGATGGCGTCTGCTGCAGCCAGTGCGTCCCAGCCACCTTCGGGCAGGTTGCCCTCTGCGTCGATGGCCAGCAGTTCGGCACCCGCGCCTTGGGCGACAGACTGGGCGAGGCGCTGGGTGTGACCGTAACCCGAGTGGTAAACGACGATGATTTTTGCCATGTTTGCTTGCTCCTGTGATGAACTGGCGCTTGGCGCGCCTTGAAAAAATCAGTTTTCCAGATCGAACACCAGCACTTCGGCGTCGTGCCCGTTGGCCAGCGTGACGCGGGATTCACCTTGCAGCAGTGCTGCGTCGCCCGCCTGCAGGCGCTGGCCGTTGACCTCCAGCTCACCACGCACCAAGTGCACGTAGCCCCGGCGCGCAGGGTTCAAAGCCAGTTCGGCCGTTTCGTCACCATCGAACAGCCCGGCGTACATTGCCGCATCCGCATGGATGGTCACCGAGCCGTCGGCGCCGTCGGGCGAGGCCACCAGGCGCAGTTGACCGCGCTTGTCGGTCTCGGCGAAGGCTTTCTGCTCGTAGCTGGGCGCAATGCCGGTCACATTGGGTTCGATCCAGATCTGCAGGAAATGCGTGGTCTGGTTGGGTGCATGGTTGAACTCGCTGTGCATCACGCCACGGCCTGCGCTCATGCGCTGCACCTCGCCGGGGGGAATACCCTTGACGTTGCCCATGCTGTCCTGGTGCGCCAGTTCACCCTGCAGCACATAGCTGATGATTTCCATGTCGCGGTGGCCGTGCGTGCCAAAGCCAGTGCCGGGGGCAATGCGGTCTTCGTTGATGACGCGCAGATTGCCCCAGCCCATGTGGGCCGGGTCGTAATAGCCCGCGAACGAGAAGGAGTGATAGCTCTTGAGCCAGCCGTGGTCAGCGTAACCACGCTCCTGGGAACGACGCAATGTGATCATGGGGACCTCCGGTTGTTGCTGAATGCCAATGGGTTCACTGTACCTATACGGCACACCGATGACGCCGCACTGGTTTGGTGGCATCATTCAAATTCACTGAACACAGACGCCTTCAGCATGCAAAAACAGCGCGTAGCCCTTTCGCCCGAGAACCTTCACCTGGTGGAAACGGTGGCCCGCACGGGCAGCATGGCCGCTGCCGCCCGCGAGCTGGGCCTGGTGCCCAGCGCCCTAACCTACCGCGTGCGCCAGATGGAGGATGCGCTGGACGTGCTGCTGTTCGACCGTCGATCGCGCCGTGCGCAGCTCACCCCGGCGGGGGCTGAACTGCTGCGCGCGGGCGAACACCTGCTGCTGGAGCTGGATGCGGTGGCACAGCGCGTGAAACGGGTGGCCACTGGGTGGGAGCCGCAGTTCACCATTGCCGCAGATGCCATTGTTTCGCGCACCACGCTGTTCGAGCTGTGCGAGGCGTTCTACAGCCTGGGAGCCCCCACCCGGCTGCGCCTTCGGTCGGAAACGCTCTCGGGCACGCTGGAGGTGGTGCTCAACGGCCAGGCCGATCTGGCGCTGGGGGTATCCATGCACGGCACATCTTCTTCCAGCCTTCGCTTCGAGCAGCTTGGCGAGGTGACCTTTGTGTTCGTCGTGGCGCCACACCATCCGCTGGCTTCGGTCTCCCACACGCTCACAGCTGCCGAACTGCAACAGCACCGCGTGGTGGCCGTGGCCGACTCCACACAGCGCGGAGGCGGCCTGAGTTTTGGCCTGTTGCCGGGGCAAGACGTGTTGACGGTGCCCACCATGCAACACAAGCTCGAAGCGCAACTGCGCGGGTTGGGCTGCGGCTCACTGCCGCTGCCCCTGGTACAGCCCTACATACAAGCAGGGCACCTGGTGCGCAAGGATGTGGCCCTGCCCCCACGCATCTACCAGCCAGGCTATGCCTGGCGCCTGCCCCATGCAGACCGCCTGTCGGCCGACAGCAACACCCATGGCCGCGCCATGGAATGGTGGCTCACGCAATTGGCCAGCCCGCAAACCCGCCGAGCTCTGCTGGAAAACCACTACCAACGGTGACCACGCTTGATGAGCGCAAGCGCTGTTACAGTGAGTCCTGAAGAGACAGTCCCCACATCTACGGAGAACCCTATGCCGAAACCGAAGCGCGCACCCAGCCAACGCACTGCCAACGGTCCTTCGGCGCCGCCACGCCACATTGCCGTGGTGGGCGCAGGCATGGCCGGGGTGACCTGTGCGCGAACTCTGGTGCAAGCCGGACACCGCGTGACCTTGCTGGAAAAAAGCAAGGGCGTTGGCGGGCGCATGGCCACGCGCCGCAGCGAATTTGGTGGCTTCGACCATGGCGCGCAGTACTTCACGGTGCGCGACCCCCGCTTTGCGCTTGCGCTCAAGACCACACCTGGCCTGGCTGCCCCCTGGCGCGTGAACACCGTGCGCGTGCTTGACGCGCTGGGCCAGACGCTGGCCACCGCCCCTGCCCCCTCCGAAGTGCACTGGGTGGCCTCGCCCGGCATGAGTTCGCTGGTCAAGGCCTGGGCCGAACCACTGGCAGACGGCCGCCTGAACGCCCGTGTGCTGCCGGAGACCCAGGTCACGCGCATCGAACCCGATGCCCTGCACCCCAAGCAGTGGCAGTTGCGCACCGAATCGCCCGACGGGGCCCAGCAGGTGCACGGCGGCTTTGACCAGGTGGTGCTCGCCCTGCCCCACGTGCAGGCGCAGCAGTTGCTGCAAGCATCCCAATTGGCCCCGGCCCTGCTCGACGCGCTGACGGGCGTGCAGGTTTCACCCTGCTGGACGCTGATGCTGGCCTTCCCGCAAGCCATGCAGCCTGGGCTGGCGCAGTTCGGCCCGCACTGGCACGCAGCGCGCAGCGACCACCACCGCATCCGCTGGGTGGCGCGCGAAACCAGCAAACCCGGCCGCAGCCAGGTGGAACGCTGGACCGTGCAGGCCAGCCCCGAGTGGTCTGCCGAGCACCTGGAAGACGACGCCGAGCGCGTGGCCGCCAAGCTGCTCAAGGGCTTTGCCGAGATCACCGGCATACGCGCCACGCCCAGCCATGCTGTGGCCCACCGTTGGCGCTACGCGCAAACGCGCAAGCCACTGGGCCGCCCCTACCTGTGGGATGCCAAGCTGGGCATTGGCCTGTGCGGCGACTGGTGCCTGGGCTACCGCGTGGAAAGCGCCTTCGTCTCGGGTCTGGATCTGGCGCTGGCCATCGCCTGACGGAGCGCCGATGGCGGGCTACGTCGGCCGCTTTGCCCCATCACCCACCGGCACGCTGCACCCCGGTTCGCTGGTGGCTGCGCTGGCGAGCTGGCTGGACGCTCGCGCACATGGCGGGTGCTGGCTGGTGCGTATTGAGGATGTAGACACCCCGCGCTGCGTGCCCGGCGCGGACGCCGCCATCCTTCAACAACTGGCCACCTGCGGGCTGGTGGCCGACGAGCCGCCCGTGTGGCAGTCGCAACGCGGGGCGCTGTACCAAGATGCGCTGGACAAGCTGGCCTCCGCCGGGCTGGCCTACCCCTGCGCCTGCACCCGCAAAGACATCGAACAGGCCTGGGCCGCCCAGGGCCTGAGCCGTGCGCGCCACACCGAACTGGTTTACCCCGGCACCTGCCGCCCGGAGCGCGGCGGGCTGCAAGGCCGCCCCGGCCGTGCATGGCGGCTGCACGTGGAAGCGGCATGCCAGCGCCTGCAACTGCCCACACCGCTGCCCTGGCACGACCGCCGCCTGGGCGCACAGCAACAGGACGTGGCCCAAGAGGTGGGCGACTTTGTGCTCAAACGCGCCGACGGCCTGTGGGCCTACCAGTTGGCCGTGGTGGTGGACGACGCCGCGCAAGGTATTACCCATGTGGTGCGCGGCGAAGACCTGGCCGACAACACCGCACGCCAGATCGTGCTGCAGCGGGCGCTGGGCCTGCCCACCCCGGCGTACCTGCACACGCCCCTGGTGCTGGGTCCCAATGGCGAGAAGCTGAGCAAGCAGAACGGCGCCCAGCCCGTGGACCTGAGCAACCCGCTGGCAGCGCTCCACCAAGCCGCTGCCGCATTGGGCCTGCCACCGCATGGCGGCACGGTGCAACAGGCACTGGCGGCCTGGACAACCGACTGGCGGCAAGCCAGCCAGCCTGGGGGTCTCTACAATCCCGGGCCGTGAACACCTCCATTTCCGACACCCCCAGCCCTGCCGCCGACTCGACCAGCGACGCTCAGGCACCCGCCCACGTGGCGCACCCCAAGACGATCAAGAGCTTTGTCAAGCGCGCGGGCCGCACCACCACAGGCCAAGCCAAGGCTTTTGAGCTTTATGGTGCACGCTTCGTGCTGCCCTACAGCGGCCAACCGCTGGACGCTACCCAGGCCTATGGCCGCACCGCGCCGCTGATCCTGGAGATTGGCTTTGGCATGGGCGAGGCCACCGCACACATCGCCCGCGTGCGCCCGCAGGACAACTTCCTGTGCTGCGAGGTGCACGAGCCCGGTGTGGGCGCGCTGCTCAAGCGCATCGGCGAACAGGACATCACCAACATCCGCATCCTGCAGCACGACGCGGTGGAAGTGATCGACCACATGCTGCCCGAAGGCTCCATCGACGGTGTGCACATATTCTTCCCCGACCCCTGGCACAAGAAGAAGCACAACAAGCGCCGCCTGGTACAGCCGCCCTTCGTGGCCAAGCTGGTGAGCCGCCTCAAGCCCGGCGGCTACATCCACTGCGCCACCGACTGGCAACCCTATGCCGAACAGATGCTGGAGGTGCTGAGCGCCGAGCCGCGCCTGGCCAACACCGCCAGCGATGCCGGCCTGGGCGGCTACGCGCCCAAGCCCGACTACCGCCCGCTCACCAAGTTCGAGAACCGGGGCCTGCGTCTGGGCCACGGCGTGTGGGACGTGGTGTTCCGCCGCATCTGAAGCACCACCCCGTCCCGCCAGCCCCGAGCCATGGCCCACGTTGCCAAGAACGCTGCCATTCCCATGCGCGACGGGGTGTCGCCCAGTTGCGTGTCGATGCCGCGCATGCGCGTGGCACCCTGGCCTACAGTGTTGGACTTTCTGGCCGAACGCCTGCCCGCCGTGGACCGTGCAGAATGGCAGGGGCGCATGGCACGTGGCGAGGTGGTGGGTGACGATGGGCAGCCCCTTCCGCCCGACACACCTTACGAACACGGCGGGCGCGTGTACTACTGGCGCGCCCTGCCCCATGAGCCTGCCATACCCTTCGAGGAATCGGTCGTCTTTCAGGACGAACACCTGCTGGTGGCCGACAAACCGCACTTCCTGCCCGTGACGCCCGGTGGCCGCTACGTTCGCGAAACACTGCTGGTGCGCCTGAAGCAGCGCCTGAACCTGCCCAACCTGAGCCCGCTGCACCGCATTGACCGCGAGACCGCCGGGCTGGTGGTGTTCAGCGTGCAGCCGCCCGAACGCGACGCCTACCAGCGCCTGTTCCGCGACCGGCTGGTGGACAAGACCTACGAAGCCATTGCCCCCTGGTGCGATGACCTGAGTTGGCCGCAAACCCGGCGCAGCCACATTCTGGAGCAGGAAGATGCCTTCTACCGCATGCGAGAAGCCCGCCCCGAAGAGAACCTGCCGCCCAACAGCGAAACACACATCCACCTGCTGGAGCGGTACGGCAACTGGGCCCGCTACCGGCTGGAGCCCGTGACCGGCAAACGGCACCAGCTGCGCGTGCACATGCACGGCCTGGGACTGCCGCTGCTGGGCGACCAGTTCTACCCCACGGTGCGCCGTGGCCCGGGCGAACTGGAAGACTTTGCCGAACCCCTGCGCCTGCTGGCACGCTCCATCGCCTTCACCGACCCCGTCACCGGCCAGCCACGCCGGTTCGAGAGCCGCCTGCACCTGACATTGCCCCCATCGGCATGAGCAACCCACGCCAACCCGCCATAGACGCCCTGAAAGTGGTTGCGTCGCAATTGATCGTTCTGCACCACCTGGCCGCTTACGGCCCTGTGGCCGAAACCATGTACGGCAACGCGCCCGGCCCCATGGGCTGGCTGTACGACTACGGGCGCATGGCGGTGCAGGTCTTTTTGGTGCTGGGTGGCTACCTGGCCGCGCAGAGCCTGACGCCCGCAATGGCTGGAAGCGCAACCGTTCTGTGGCGCACCCTGTGGCGACGTTACCTGCGGCTGGCCCCGCCTTTTCTGGTGGCGCTGCTGCTGGCGCTGGGGGCCGCCGCCGTGGTGCGCCCCTGGTTGGGTGACGACTTTGTGCCCGGCACACCCACCTTGCAACAGCTGCTGGCGCACGCCATGCTGTTGCACGAAGTGCTGGGTGTGGAGGCCCTGTCAGCCGGGGTGTGGTACGTGGCCATCGACTTCCAGCTGCATGCGCTGCTGGCCATGCTGCTGTGGCTGGGTCAACGGGGCGGCCAGCGTTGGCCCGCCATGGTGCTGGTACTGCTGGCCACGGCGGCGTCGCTTCTGCTGTGGAACCGCAACCCTGGGCTGGACGACTGGTCCATCTACTTCTTTGGCGCCTACGGCCTAGGCGTGGCCGCACGCTGGGCGGGCCAGTGGGGCAGCACCAGCCGCCGTGCCTGGTGGTTGCTGGCCATGGCATTGGTGGGCCTGCTGGCACTGGCGCTGGAATACCGCACCCGCATTGCCCTGGCCTTGAGCGTGGCGCTGTGGCTGGGCTTGACGCAAGGGCGCACGTTTACGCTGGCCCCCACTTGGCTGGAACGGGTACTGGAAACGTTCGGCCGCTCGTCTTACGCACTGTTCCTCATCCACTTCCCGGTGCTGCTGCTGGGCAATGCGCTGTTTGCTGCACTGGAATGGTCCAGCCCCGGTGCAGGCTTGGCCATGTACGCCGCTCTGTGGGCGGTGAGCGTAGCCCTGGGCTGGGCGTTCGAGCGGTGGGTGGAGGCGCCGCTGGGCAGATGGGTAAAACCGCGGAAGTAACCGTGCCACTGCAGCGGTCACACTTGGAAACACAATAGTTGCACCGCTACCCCCGGGGGGTTCATAGAATGCCAACGTTCCATTCACAGGAGTTCCCCCCATGACACATCCCAGACACGTCTTTGGCGCCAGCCTCCTTGCAGCGCTGCTGCTCGCTGGGCCCGCGGCTCAAGCCCAGACCGCCACCCAAGGCCAACCCTTCGCGGTGGAACTCGCCAAATCCAGCTTGGCGAAAGACGGTATTGAAGCACCGACGCCCCAGCAGTTGGACACAGCCGTGAAAAGCATTGAGGCACAACGCGCCAGCGGCATGGGTTGGGGTGAAATCGCCAACTCCATGGGCCTGCACCTGGGTCATGTCATCAGCGCCTATGCGCGCAGCAAGAACGACGACGACAGTGCCACCGACGGCACCAAGACAAAGTCACGCGCCAAAACCAGCGACGACGCCAAAGAAACCGAGACCGAGAAACACGCTTTCCATGAGCGTGCGGAGAAGTCGGAACGCACTGAGCGAACCGAGCGCTCTGAGCGTGGTGAACACCGAGGCAGCGAAAGCAGGGGCGGCGAAGGTCGCGGGGGCGACAGCAAAGGCGGCAAGAGCCGCTGAAACCGGCCCCGGGCCTCAGCCTTGGGGCTTGATCGTCACACCCGCTCGGCCACCCACCCTTGCACGCTGGCCAGGGCCTGGGGCAGGCCTGCGGCGTCGGTGCCACCTGCCATGGCCATGTCGGGCTTGCCGCCGCCTTTACCGCCCACCTGCTGGGCGACGAAGTTGACCAGCTCACCGGCCTTGACCTTGCCCGTGCTGTCGGCGGTCACGCCAGCGGCGATCTGCACCTTGCCACCGTCCACGGCAGCCAGCACGATGGCGGCGGTCTTGAGCTTGTCCTTGAGCTTGTCCATGGTCTCGCGCAGGGTCTTGGCGTCGGCACCGTCCAGCTTGGCGGCCAGCACCTTCAGGCCCTTCACGTCCACGGCCTGGCCCAGCAGCTCGTCGCCCTGGGCGGAAGCCAGCTTGCCCTTGAGCGCGGCCACTTCCTTTTCCAAGGTCTTGATCTGCTCCAGCGCGGCACCAATGCGGTTGGTGAGTTCGGCGGTGGGAGCCTTGAGCGCGCCTGCGGCCTCGGCCACGGTGCTTTCCAGCTGTTGCAGGTAGGCCAGGGCGTTGGCGCCGGTCACGGCTTCAATACGGCGCACGCCTGCGGCCACGCCGCCTTCGGCCACCACCTTGAACAGGCCAATGTCGCCGGTGCGCTGCACGTGAGTGCCGCCGCACAGTTCGCGGCTGGTGCCGATGTCGAGCACGCGCACGGTTTCGCCGTACTTCTCGCCAAACAGCATCATGGCGCCTGTCTTCTGGGCGCTTTCAATGTCCATCACGCGTGCCTGGGTGGCGCTGTTGGCCA
>CAMLOF010000059.1 GCA_946481585.1 uncultured Macromonas sp.
CTGATGAGGAAGGTGTCTTCCACCCTTTCGCCAAGCGTCATTACCTTGGCCAGTTGCAGATTGATCTTGTGCTTGGCCAGCACGCGCGCAATGCAGTAGAGCAGGCCAAGACGATCGCTGGCCGATACGCTGAGGAGCCAGCGTTGCGCTTTTTCGTCCGGGTGCAACTCCACGCGGGGTATGACCGGAAAGCTCTTGACTCGCCGTGACAAGCGGCCCTTGCTGGGGGTTGGCAGCGGGCCGCGAGCCTCAATCGCCAAAGCCAAACCGTTTTCTACCATGGCAACGAGCTCACGGTAGTGTTCCGCCAATGTGGGGGCAATCACCTGGAATGTGTCCAGTGCGTGCCCGTCCAGCGTGGTGTGGATCTTCGCGTCCAGGATGCTGAAGCCGGCTTCGTCAAAGTAGCCGCAGATGCGGGCAAACAGGTCGCTCTGGTCGCTGGCGTAGACCAGCACCTGCAGTCCTTCGCCCACGGGCGACTGACGCGCCCGTACGAGCGTCGGTAGGGGGGCGGAGGGGTCGGGGCGTTGGGCCAGCGGGCGTGAAATCTGCCGTGTGTGCCAGGCAATCTCCTCGGCCTGATGGCGCATGAAATAGCTGACGTCCAACTGGTCCCAGAGCGTCTTGTGCGCCATGTGGGGCAGGGCATGCAGTGCAAGAATGCTGAGCGCTTCGCGTTTGCGCGATTCCACTTCCGTGTGCGGATCTGGCGTTCCGCCGCCCAGCGCGCGCAGTGTGTAGCGGTACAGGTCTTCAAGCAGCTTGCCCTTCCAGGCGTTCCACACCTTGGGGCTGGTTCCGCGTATGTCTGCCACGGTGAGCAGGTACAGGGCTGTCAGGTGGCGCTCATTACCCACCCGCTTGGCAAAGCTGGCAATCACGTCCGGGTCGCTCAGGTCCTCCTTCTGAGCAATTCGGCTCATCGTGAGGTGTTCCGCAACCAGGAACTGAATCAAAGAGGCGTCTGCCTTGGCAATGCCGTGTTGGCGCGCAAAGGTCTTGACCTCCTTCGCACCCAATTCGGAGTGGTCGCCCCCACGGCCTTTGGAAATGTCGTGGAACAGCGCGGCTGCAAACAGTATCCAGGGCTTGTCGAACCCGGCAGCGAGCCGCGAGCAGAAGGGGTATTCGTGCGAGTGCTCTGGAATGAAGAAGCGCCGCACGTTGCGCAGCACCATCATGATGTGCTGGTCCACGGTGTAAACGTGGAACAGGTCGTGCTGCATTTGGCCAACCGTGCTGCGGAACGCCCAGAGGTAACGCCCCAGCACGGAGGTCTGGTTCATCAACCTGAACGCGTGGGTAATGCCCTCGGGCTGGCGCAGAATTTCCATGAACGTGGCCCGGTTGACAGGGTCACGGCGAAACGCCGCGTTCATGATGGGGCGTGCGTTGTACAGGGCGCGCAAGGTACGCGCTGAAAGCCCTTTGATGCCAACTGTCGTCTGGTACAGCAGGAAGGTTTCAAGAATGGCGTGCGGCTGCTGGACGTAGAGGTTGTCGCTGGCCACCTCCAGCATGTTGCCCTTTTCGAAGAAACGCTCGTTGATGGGCCGCAGCGGGACGGGGTCGCCCCGTTCGTCGCTGGCCAGGCGCTCCTCGATGTTGAGCATGAGGATCTGGTTGAGCTGGCTGACTGCCTTGGCTGCCCAGTAATAGCGGCGCATGAGCGCTTCGCTGGCGCGTCTGGCTCCTCGGGCATTCTGGTGCCCTTTGTCGCCCTGTGCCGCCTGGGCCGGTTGTGGCCGGAAGCCAAACGATTCAGCCAAGGCGCTCTGCATGTCGAAGACCAACCGGTCTTCCCGGCGGCGCGCCAGCAGGTGCAATCTTGCCCGTATCAGGCTCAGCAGGGCTTCGTTGGCCTTGATCTGTCGTGCCTCCAGGGGCGTGGCCAGTCCACGGCGTGCCAGTTCGTCCCAACTGCGGCCCAGGCCTGCCGCCTTGGCCACCCACAGAATCACCTGCAGGTCGCGCAGGCCCCCAGGGGACTCCTTGCAGTTGGGCTCCAGCGCGTAGGGGGTGTTTTCGTACTTCTGGTGGCGCTGGCGCATCTCCAGCATCTTGGCCACGAAGAAGGCCTTCGGGTCCATGGCCTCAGCCAGTTCATTGACCAGCAGGTTGTAGGCTTGACGCTGGCCCGCCAGCAGGCGGCATTCGAGCAGAGATGTCTGAACCGTGACGTCACCACGGGCCTCTGAGGCGCATTCCTTCAACGTGCGAACGCTGGAGCCAATTTCCAGGCCCACATCCCAGCAGTGGCCGATGAATGCCTCCACCCGTGCGCGCAGCGCCTCGTCGCTGTCCAGTGCCGTGCCTTCGGGCAGCAGCACGAGCACATCCACGTCGGAGTAGGGGAACAGCTCACCTCGCCCGTAGCCGCCCACGGCCAACAGCGCAAAGTCTTTCGGGAATGACGCAATTGCCCAGAGCGACCGCAGCACGCCATCGGTCAGGCGCGCCAGTTCCCTCAGTTTGCCGTGTACCGCCCGAGCGCCCGCAGGCAGCGCCGCGATCTGCTCAAGCACCTTGCCTTTGCGCTCACGATATTCTTGGCGCAGCTGATTCAGCGCTTCACGGGAGGCATCGTCAACCATGGCTCAGGTCGCGGTGGTGTCGGGGGCTTTCACGAACGGAGGCGGTACGGGTGTGCCAGCCGAAAGAGTCATGATCTCGTAGCCGGTATCGGTGCACAGCACGGTGTGTTCCCATTGCGCCGACAGTGAGCGGTCCTTGGTGACGATGGTCCAGCCATCCCCCATTTCGCGGATCTCACGCTTGCCCTGGTTGATCATGGGCTCGATGGTGAAAATCATCCCTGCCTGGATTTCCATGCCCGTGCCGGGCTTGCCGTAGTGCAGGATCTGCGGGTCTTCGTGGAACTTCTGGCCAATGCCGTGGCCGCAGAACTCCCGCACGACCGAATAGCCAGCCGCCTCTGCATACCGTTGGATGGCGTGGCCGATGTCACCCAGGCGCACGCCGGGGCGAACCATTTCAATGCCTTTCCACATGCACTCGTAGGTAACGGCGCACAGGCGTTTGGCCGCAATGGACGCCTCTCCCACGGCAAACATGCGGCTTGTGTCACCGTGCCAGCCATTCTTGATGACGGTGATGTCAATGTTGACGATATCGCCCTTCTTCAGCGGCTTGTCGTTCGGGATGCCGTGGCAGATGACCTGGTTGACCGATGTGCAGATGCTTTTTGGGTAGGGCAGGTAGCCATTGGGGGCGTAATTCAGCGGTGCTGGAATGGCCTGCTGAACGTCCACGATGTAGTCGTGGGCCAGCTTGTCCAGTTCATTGGTGGTGACGCCGGGTCTGACGAAGGGGGTGAGGTAGTCCAGCACCTCGGCGGCCAGGCGGCCAGCCACTCGCATGCCTTCGATACCTGCGGCGTCCTTGATGGTTACGGTCATATTGCTACGCTGAAATGGTCACGGGCCCGCAGTTTGCAGGCGTGAAAACTATCGATCTAGAGGGAGGTATTGTCCCCGAATTCGCAACGGCTCCGGTGAAAATGAAAGCGTAACTTGTACCGGCAACGCGGGTATGGTGCTTGGAGCTGCCTTCGATGGCCGAAAAAAAGCCAGCTTGCGCTGGCTTTCCGGTTTGAGTGCGGGCGGATCAGCCGGCCAGGGCCTCAAACGCACGCGCGGTGATGTCTTCCACGCTGCCAGTGCCGCTGATCTTGCGGTACTTGGGTGCGTTGCCCGGCTCCTTGGCGGCCCATTGGCTGTAGTAATCCACCAGCGGGCGGGTCTGGTTGCTGTAAACGTCCAGCCGCTTTTTCACGGTTTCTTCCTTGTCGTCGTCGCGTTGGACCAGTGGCTCGCCCGTCACGTCGTCTTTGCCTTCAACCTTGGGCGGGTTGAACTTGACGTGATAGGTGCGGCCAGACGCCGGGTGTGAGCGGCGGCCGCTCATGCGCTCGATGATGGCGTCGAACGGCACATCGATTTCCAGCACATAGTCCAGCTTCACGCCAGCGGCCTTCATGGCGTCGGCCTGGGGAATGGTGCGGGGAAAGCCGTCGAACAGGAAGCCGTTGGCGCAATCAGGCTGGGCAATGCGGTCTTTGACCAGATTGATGATCAGGTCGTCGCTCACCAGGCCGCCAGCGTCCATCACCTTCTTGGCTTCCAGTCCCAAAGGCGTACCTGCCTTGACGGCTGCACGCAGCATGTCGCCCGTGGAAATCTGGGGGATGCCGAACTTCTGGCAGATGAAGGTGGCCTGGGTGCCTTTGCCAGCGCCGGGCGCGCCCAACAGAATCAGTCTCATGACTTTCCTTTTCTTTCAAGTTTCAAATCTTCACGGCCAGCCTGTCTCCCAGGGCCGCTCCCTCACGTTCGGGGTCAGCGTGCGAGGATAGCATGTGCTTCCCCGACGCAGGCTTACAGCGCGCATACCCCCAAGGGCAGCCGTTCTGCGCGCCTGAGTCAGGCGCCCGAAACGATGCGCCGCACGCGCTCCAGATCCTCGGGAGTGTCCACACCTGCTCCAGGCGCACGCTCGCTCACGTGAACGGCAATGCGCTCACCGTGCCAAAGCACCCGCAACTGTTCCAGGGACTCGCAGCTTTCCTGCGGGCCGGGCGACAGCTTTGGGAACTGCTTGAGGAATCCGACGCGGTAGGCGTAGATCCCAACGTGGCGCAAGGGCGCAGGCGTAGAGGGCAGGGCGTTGACACCTTCGCTCCAGGCCTGTGCCATGCCGTCGCGCCACCAGGGTATGGGCGCTCGGCTGAAGTACAGGGCGGTGCGGTGCTTGTCCAGTACCACTTTCACCACGTTGGGGTTGGCGAAGTCTGCCGGAGAATCAATGGCGTGCGCGGCGGTGCTCACCATGCAATCCGGGCGTTGCTGCAGCTCGTTGGCCACGGCCTGGATCAGCGCAGGGTCGATCAGGGGCTCATCGCCCTGTACGTTCACGACGATGTCATCATCAGCCAAGCCAAGCAGGGTGCAGGCTTCTGCCAGACGGTCGCTGCCGGAGGGGTGGTCTTGCCTGGTCAGGACCACGCTAACGCCTGCGGCCTCGCATGTCTGGACGATGCTGGCATCGTCTGCCGCCACGACGCAACTGGCTGGCTGGCTCAGCGCAGCCTGGCGGGCCACGCGCACGATCATGGGCACGCCACCAATATCTGCCAGCGGCTTGTTGGGCAGGCGTGTTGACGCCAGACGTGCCGGAATGAGCACGTGAAATGTTGCTGTGCTGCTCATGCGTCGTCCTGCCCCGTAGAGCGCGGAGCTTCGCGCGAGGCTTCTTCCTCGGTGATTTCGCGGGCCTCGTTTTCCAGCAGGATGGGGATGCCATCGCGGATGGGATAGGCCAGGCGCGCACTGCGCGAGATGAGTTCCTGGGTGTCGCGGCGGTAGATCAGCGGGCCTTTGGTGACCGGGCAGACCAGCAGTTCAAGGAGTTTGGCGTCCATGTGCCGATGATAGCCCGTCCAGTGCCGCGTCAACGGCGGCAAAGAATGCCGGTTCTGGGTGCTGCTCCAGCGGCACGGCCCAGACTTCATGCGTGGAACTCGCGCTGAGCAGTGGGAACAGCTTTACAGCGTCTTTTTCAGTACACAGCCAGACGCCGCCCGTTTCTGATGCCTCCAGTGTTTTCAGCAACAGCTCGGCATCAGCATGGTCTGGCAGTGCAAGCTCCTGGTTCAGTGCCAAGCCGCGTTCCCGCAACATGACGAAAAACGCTTCTGGCTGGGCTATGCCTGCCATGGCGGCAACCTGGCCACCTCCTGTGGTAAAGCTGCTGAGCGCACGTTGGCGTCCTTCTGCGTTGACAGCATGGTCCGCCAGCATGCGCGTGGCGCGGAACATGGGCCACGGGGAGTGCAGGGCAAAAGGTGCAGGCTCTGGCTGGGTTCCTGGCTGGTTGCACAGCACGAGCATTTGGCCATTGCCCCAGGGTTTTGCAGGCCAGGGTTCGCGCAGCATGCCCGCGGGCAGCAACCAGCCGTTGCCGGTACCCCGTCCGTCGAACACCACCACGGTCACGTCCCGTGCCAGCCCCCAATGCTGCATCCCATCGTCACAAACGATCACGTCAACTTCCGGACGTTGCGCCAACAGCAGCTTGCCTGCTTCCGCCCGCTGCCTGCCCACTACCAGGGGGGCGCCGGTGGCGCGGGCGATCAATGCGGGTTCATCGCCCACCTCGGCAGTGCGGCTGCCTGGCTTGACTTCAACACAGCCTGTGCTGGAGCCGCCATGGCCGCGTGAAATCACGCCGGGCGTCCAGCCGTTCTGGCGCAAATGCTTGACCAGGCCAATGACGGTGGGCGTTTTGCCTGCCCCGCCTACAACCACGTTACCCACCACCACCACCGGCACGGGCAAACGTGTGCTGCGCTTCCACCCCATGCTGTATGCCAGACGGCGCAAACGCAACAAGCCGCCATACAACAGGGCCAATGGCCACAGTGCGCAGGCCAGCGGCCCGCGTGCAAGCCAGGCGCGCCGAAGCTGCTGGGCCAAGCCTTGTTGTGTCACCGTTGAAGTTGACCGCTCAGCGGGCACCACTGTTCTGTGTGGCAAACGTGATCTGATTCAACCCGCTGCGCCGAGCGGCGTCCATGACGTTGATCACAGCCTGGTGGGTGGCGGCTGCGTCAGCGCTGACGATGACCACCGGGTTGGACTGCCCAGCTGCAGCATCGGTCATGGCGCGTACCAGGGTGTCCACGGCCTGGCCCTCGAGCAATTGGCGGTTTACGGCGTAGCGGCCATCCTGGGCCACGGTCACGACGATTTCCTTCGGCGCTTCACGCAATTGCTCGGCGTCTGCCACCGGCAGACTGACCTGCAGTTCCGCGAACTTGTTGTAGGTGGTAGTCAGCATCAGGAAGATCAGCACCACCAGCAGAATGTCGATGAACGGGATCAGATTGATCTCAGGTTCCTCGCGCGAGCCGTTGCGAAAGTTCATGGCGGTTGCTCCTGTGCGGTCAGCGGCGCAAGGTCAGCAGGTGGTGGGCAAAGCGTTCGGCAGCCACTTCCAGCTGGAGCAGGTAGGCGTCTACCCGGGCGCGGAAATAGCGCCAGAAGATAAGCGCCGGAATAGCGATGATGAGACCGAACGCCGTGTTGTACAACGCAATGGAAATGCCATGTGCCAGCTGAGCGGGGTTGCCGCCGCCGGGAACCATGCCGCCTTCGGCTCCTTGTGAGCCAAAGATTTCAATCATCCCGATCACGGTGCCCAGCAGGCCGAGCAGGGGGGCGGCAGAGGCGATGGTGGCGAGTGCACCCAGGTAGCGTTGCAGCTTGGCAGCAGCCAGCCTGCCCGCCGATTCCAGGCCGGAGCGCAATTCGTCCTCGGTAGCCTGCGGAAACTGGTTGAGGTGGCGAAACCCTGTAGCCAGCATTTCGCCAAGCAGAGAGTTTTCTGCGAGCTGCTCCACCACGGCGGGCGTGGGCACGCCCGCGCGCGAGGCCATGATGGCTTCTTCCAGAAGCTGTGGCGGGGCAACCTTGGCGGTTTGCAGGCTGACGAAGCGTTCAATGACCAGGGCCAGGCCCAAGACAGAACATGCGATGAGGGGCCAGATCGGCCAGCCGGCGGCTTGTATGATGGACAGCAAAACGGGACTCCAGATGCGGGCTGAGCGTGCACAGGGCGACTGCCGCGCATTATGGCGCAGTGCCGTGGCGAGGCTGCTGCCCAATCTGTGGATAACTTTGTGTGTAACTGGGCTCCGAACGCCCTGTTGACCGCATGAAATCAGGCTTTTTCCGAGTTCTCTCGAATGAGGTGCTGAAAAATGTCTTTTAAATCAAATGGTTGCAATATCTTTGTGTGCCTGGGCTCCAGTGTGTCATTGAACCTGCCGCACCAGCATTCTTGTGGACACATGCACCATGCGGGAGCGTGACGTGAACGATTTCGGGCGTCCTTCGGGGAGTCAGGTGTGGGGCGTAGGTGCCTTGCTGCGTGCGCTTGCGGACGCTTTGCAGGCACGCTTCAACCCCGTGACGGTTCGGGGTGAGGTTTCTGGTTTTTCGCGCGCCGCAAGCGGGCATTGCTACTTCAGCCTGAAGGACGAGCAAGGCCAGTTGCGCTGCGCCATGTTCCGCCGTGCTGCACAGATCAGCGGGCTGGATTTGCGCGACGGTCTTTTGATCGAGGCTGTGGGGCGGCTTGATGTTTACGGCCCGCGTGGGGACCTGCAACTCATCGTGGAAAGCGCCCGGCCCGCTGGCCAAGGGAATCTTTTTGAGCAGTTCATGCGCTTGAAGGCGGAACTGGAGGCTCAAGGTTTTTTCGACGAGTCGCGCAAGCGCGCAGTGCCAGACATGCCGCGCAGCATCGGTGTGGTTACGTCGCTGGACGCGGCCGCCTTGCGCGACGTGGCCTCCACGTTGCGCCGCCGGGCGCCTCACCTGCCGGTGCGGGTCTTTCCGTCGGCTGTTCAGGGGGATCAGGCGCCCTTGGCCTTGTGCCAAGCTCTGGATCGCGCCTACGAGCACCATGACCGAACCGGGGAGTGTGATGTGCTCCTCATCGTTCGTGGTGGTGGCTCTCTTGAGGACCTCTGGGCTTTCAACAGCCCCTTGCTGGTGCGCAAGCTGGCAGAGGCGCCCATGCCAGTCATCAGCGGCGTGGGGCACGAAACCGATTTCACCTTGACGGACTTTGTGGCCGATTTGCGTGCGCCCACGCCCACGGCTGCAGCCGAGTTGTGCGCGCCAGCGCGCGACGTACTGTTGCGCGGGCTGGACGTTCTTGCAGGCAGACTCAACGACACCGTCTGGCGCACATTTGATGCGCGCGCCCAGCGTCTGGACCGGATGGCGCAACGGCTGGGGCGCCCCTCGCAAAGGCTGGCAGACGAACGAGCTCGCCTGTCTGGCATGGCGCACCGCCTGCAGCGCATTGCCGCATTGCGTCTTGACCGCGAGCGCGGCAAGCTGCAGCGGCAGGCGCAGAATTTGCCTCAAGCCGTCCAACGCGACGTGCAGCGTCAGGGCCGGTTGCTGGCGCAGGCGCAGGCCAGGCTCGCCTTGCTGGACCCCCGCCTGGTATTGCAACGAGGTTACGCCTGGCTGGCGAATACCGAAGGCCATGCGCTGACCAGCGTTACCCAGGTCGAGCCAGGCCAGGCGGTGCAGGCCGTACTCGCGGACGGATCGCTCGATTTGACCGTTAAGGCTGCAAGGCCGTAACTTGTTTCCTACAATCGTCAGTTGTCATAACCAACCAGAGGAAGAAGACATGGAACATACCTTGCCCCCGCTCCCGTTTGCCATTGATGCACTGGAGCCGCACTACTCCAAGGAGACGCTGGAATTCCACCACGGCAAGCATCACAACGCCTATGTCGTGAACCTGAACAACCTGCAGAAGGGCACCGAGTTCGAGAGCATGGACCTGGAGTCCATCGTCAAGAAGTCCAGCGGTGGCATTTACAACAACGCTGCCCAGATCTGGAACCACACCTTCTTCTGGAACTGCATGAAGCCCAACGGCGGTGGCGAGCCGACTGGCGCGCTGGCCGCAGCCATCAACGCCAAGTGGGGCAGCTATGCCGCGTTCCGCGAGGCCTTCGTCAAGAGCGCCGTGGGCAACTTCGGCTCTGGCTGGACCTGGCTGGTGAAAAAGGCCGACGGTTCGGTGGACATCGTCAACACCGGCGCCGCTGGCACCCCGCTGACCACCGCCGACAAGGCGCTGCTGACCGTGGACGTGTGGGAACACGCCTACTACATCGACTACCGCAACCTGCGCCAGAAGTTCGTCGAGACCTTCCTGGACAAGCTGGTCAACTGGTCTTTCGCTGAAGCCAACTTCGCCTGAAAGCGCGGCTTCCCTAAAAAAACGCTGCCCCGGTAACGGCGCAGCGTTTTTTCTTGCCCGCTTGGGCGAACTCACTTGGCCTGGAATGGGGTGCCTGCCAGCTTGAACCCTGCTTTCAACCCGCGTTTTGCAAACCATCCCTGGTTCATCTCCAGCACATAGCGCACAGGTTGGGTCGAGCAATGCGAGTCGGTGGTCTGCGGCTTCATGTCGGCCAGGTTGACGATGGTGCCGTCGTCAGCGACGAAGGCAGCCGTCAGGGGGATGAGGGTGTTCTTCATCCAGAAGCATTGCGTGGCGGGTTGCTCGAAGACGAAGAGCATGCCTTCATGGCCGGGCATCTCCTGGCGCCACATCAAACCGACTGCGCGCTGATCGGGCGTGGCGGCCACCTGGGCGTCTATGCGGTGCATGCCTGCGCTCAACTGCACCCGCGGCAAGTTCATCTGGGGGGATTGCGCCTGGACCGGCAGCCCGCTCAGGAAGAACAGTGCGGCAACCAGCCAGCGCCCCACGTTTGACTGAGTGGAGTGCTGCAGGCGGAACATCTGGCGTGCTGCTGTCAAGGTGTGTTTCATGGCGAGTTGGTAGACGTATTTGGAGGGCGAGGCGGTACCTGTTTTGGGCATAGAATTTTAGGCCTGTACCCCCGCAAGGGGTGTCATGCCGAGCACTGATCGGTTTCAGTTGCCTTCCCCGGCCTCAATCACATTTTCCGGAGACCCGCTTCTCATGTATCAGCGCATCCAAGTGCCCGCGCAAGGCCAGAAGATCACCGTCAATGCCGACATGTCGCTCAATGTGCCGGACGAGCCCATCATCCCCTACATCGAGGGCGACGGGACCGGCTTTGACATCACTCCGGTCATGCTGAAGGTGGTGGACGCCGCTGTCGAGAAAGCCTACGGCGGCAAGCGCAAGATCCACTGGATGGAGGTGTACGCGGGCGAGAAGTCCACCAAGATCTACGGCCCGGATGTCTGGCTGCCCGAGGAAACCCTGGCGGTGCTGAAGGAATACGTGGTCTCCATCAAGGGCCCGCTGACCACCCCCGTGGGTGGCGGCATCCGCTCCCTGAACGTCGCGCTGCGCCAGGAGCTTGATCTGTACGTCTGCCTGCGCCCGGTGCAGTACTTCCGTGGCGTGCCGTCCCCGGTCAAAGAGCCGGAAAAGACCAATATGGTCATCTTCCGCGAAAACTCCGAGGACATCTACGCGGGTATCGAGTACCCCGCGCAAAGCGAGAAGGCCAAGAAGCTCATCAAGTTCCTGCAGGAGGAAATGGGCGTCACCAAGATCCGCTTCCCGGAGACCTCGGGCATCGGCATCAAGCCCGTGTCCATCGAGGGCACCGAGCGCCTGGTGCGCAAGGCCATCCAGTACGCCATCGACAACGACAAGCCCAATGTCACGCTCGTGCACAAGGGCAACATCATGAAGTTCACCGAAGGCGGCTTCCGCGACTGGGGCTACGCGCTGGCCCAGCGCGAGTTCGGTGCAGAGCTGATCGACGGCGGCCCGTGGTGCAGGTTCAAGAACCCCAAGACGGGGCGCGACATCATCATCAAGGATGTCATTGCCGATGCCTTCCTGCAGCAGATTCTGACGCGCCCGGCCGAGTACTCGGTGGTGGCCACGCTCAACCTGAACGGCGATTACATCTCCGACGCCTTGGCGGCGCAGGTGGGCGGCATTGGTATCGCGCCCGGCGCCAACATGAGCGATTCCGTCGCATGCTTCGAGGCCACACATGGCACGGCGCCCAAGTACGCGGGCAAAGACTACGTGAACCCGGGTTCCGAAATTCTGTCCGCCGAGATGATGCTGCGCCACATGGGTTGGAAAGAGGCGGCTGATTTGATCATTTCCTCCATGGAGCAGGCCATCCTGTCCAAGCGGGTGACCTACGACTTTGCCCGCCTGATGGAAGGCGCAACGCAGGTCAGCTGCTCGGGCTTCGGACAAGTGATGATCGACAACATGTGACCTCAGGCACTTCCGGTGCCGTGGTCGTGCATCAAGGCCAAGGGGCTTTGTCCCTTGGCCTTTTTCATGTGCTATCCATCACGAACATCATGGCTGTAAGGGATATGTCGGCGGTTATGACCGATAATGCGCGGTTGTATCGGCACATTGCAGCAAGATATTTCGCAGTGTGAAAAACAGGATTCACGAAGACAAGCCCCGGGATGTCAGACCCGGTTCGCCATCAGCCCCTCACGAGGATTCCCCATGTCTGCACAGAAGCCCCAGATCATCTACACACTGACCGATGAAGCGCCCCGTCTGGCGACCGCATCGTTCCTGCCGATCATTCGCACCTTCGCTGAGCCCGCAGGCGTTGACGTGGTGGAAGGCGACATTTCCGTGGCTGCCCGCATCCTGGGCGAGTTCCCCGACTTCCTGCGCGAAGACCAGCGCGTGCCCAATACGTTGGCTGAGCTGGGCAAGAAGACGCTGCAGCCCGACGCCAACATCATCAAGCTGCCCAACATCAGCGCTTCCGTGGCGCAATTGATGGCCGCCATCAAGGAACTGCAGTCCAAGGGCTATGCAGTGCCGGATTACCCCGAAAACCCCAAGACCGACGAAGAAAAGGCCATCAAGGCCCGCTACGGCAAGTGCCTGGGTTCCGCCGTGAACCCGGTTCTGCGCGAAGGCAACTCCGACCGCCGCGCCCCCAAGGCTGTCAAGGAATACGCTCGCAAGAACCCGCACAGCATGGCCGAGTGGAGCCAGGCTTCGCGTTCGCACGTGTCGCACATGCACGCTGGCGACTTCTACCACGGCGAAAAGTCCATGACGCTGGACCGCGCGCGCGACGTCAAGATGGAGCTGATCACCAAGAGTGGCAAGACCATCGTCTTGAAGCCGAAGGTTTCCCTGCTGGACCGCGAAGTCATCGACAGCATGTTCATGAGCAAGAAGGCCCTGCTGGCCTTCTACGA
>CAMLOF010000060.1 GCA_946481585.1 uncultured Macromonas sp.
GCCTTGATGGCCTTGCCGCCGCCAACCATGTCTTCCATGCCCTGGACCATGCCACGGCGGGAGGACAGATCGCCCATCACGTTACCGGCGTAGTCTTCCGGCGTTTCCACTTCCACGGACATCATCGGTTCGAGGATGACCGGCTGGGCCTTCTTGCAGCCTTCCTTGAAGCCGAAGATGGCAGCCATCTTGAAGGCCTGTTCGGAAGAGTCCACGTCGTGGTAGGAACCGAAGTGCAGCGTGACCTTGACGTCCACGACGGGGTAGCCCGCCAGCACGCCAGTGTTCAGCGCTTCGATAACGCCCTTTTCCACCGCAGGGATGTACTCGCGAGGCACCACGCCGCCCTTGATGGCGTCGACGAACTCGAAGCCTTTGCCAGCTTCGTTGGGTTCGATCTTGAACACCACGTGACCGTACTGGCCCTTACCACCGGACTGGCGCACGAACTTGCCTTCGGCTTCGTCCACGGTGCCACGGATGGTTTCGCGGTAGGCCACCTGCGGTTTGCCCACGTTGGCTTCCACGCCGAATTCGCGCTTCATGCGGTCAACGATGATTTCCAGGTGCAGTTCGCCCATACCGGCGATGATGGTCTGACCGGATTCTTCGTCGGTACGCACGCGGAAGGACGGGTCTTCTGCAGCCAGACGGCCCAGAGCGATACCCATCTTTTCCTGGTCGGCCTTGGACTTGGGTTCCACGGCCTGTGCAATCACGGGCTCGGGGAACACCATTTTTTCCAGGGTGATGATGGCGGACGGATCACACAGGGTTTCGCCCGTGGTCACTTCCTTCAGGCCCACGCAGGCGGCGATGTCACCGGCACGGATCTCTTCCACTTCCTGGCGGTTGTTGGCGTGCATTTGCACGATACGGCCGATACGCTCTTTCTTGCCCTTGACCGGGTTGTACACGGTATCGCCCTTCTTGAGCACACCAGAGTACACACGCACGAAGGTCAACTGGCCCACGAACGGGTCGGTCATCAGTTTGAACGCCAGAGCGGACAGTTTCTCGCCATCGTCTGCCTTGCGACTGGCGGGCGCTTCGTCTTCGTCGGTGCCGGCCACGGGAGGAATGTCCACCGGGGAGGGCAGGAAGTCGATCACGGCGTCCAGCATGCGCTGCACACCCTTGTTCTTGAAGGCGGTGCCGCACAGCATGGGCTGGATTTCCACGGCCAGGGTACGGGCGCGGATGCCTGCCTTGATCTCGGCTTCGGTCAAGTCACCTTCTTCGAGGTACTTGTTCATCAGTTCTTCGCTGGACTCGGCGGCGGCCTCGACCATCTTTTCACGCCATTCCTGGGCCTGAGCCTGCAGCTCGGCGGGAATGTCGTGGTATTCGAACTTCATGCCCTGGGAGGCTTCGTCCCAAATGATGGCCTTCATCTTGATCAGGTCCACCACGCCCTTGAAGTTCTCTTCAGCGCCGATGGGGATCACGATAGCCACGGGGTTGGCCTTCAGGCGCAGCTTCATCTGGTCGTAGACCTTGAAGAAGTTGGCACCGGTGCGGTCCATCTTGTTGACGAACGCCAGACGGGGCACCTTGTACTTGTTGGCCTGACGCCACACGGTTTCAGACTGGGGCTGCACACCGCCCACGGCGCAGTACACCATGCAAGCGCCGTCGAGCACGCGCATGGAACGCTCCACCTCGATGGTGAAGTCCACGTGGCCCGGGGTGTCGATGATGTTGAAGCGGTGCTCGGGGTAGGACAGGTCCATGCCCTTCCAGAAGCAGGTGGTCGCAGCAGACGTGATGGTGATGCCGCGCTCTTGTTCCTGCTCCATCCAGTCCATGGTGGCGGCGCCGTCGTGCACTTCACCGATCTTGTGGTTCACACCCGTGTAGAACAGGATGCGCTCGGTGGTGGTGGTTTTGCCGGCGTCGATGTGCGCCGAGATACCGATGTTGCGGTAACGCTCGAGTGGCGTGGTGCGTGCCATGAAAATTCTCCGAAAGATACGGGCAAAGCCCGCCACCCCTTTTGAGAGTGTTGCGGGCCCTGCGGGGTTGGTTTGCGTCCTGCTTAGAAGCGGAAGTGGCTGAAGGCCTTGTTCGCTTCTGCCATGCGGTGAACTTCGTCACGGCGCTTCATGGCACCGCCACGGCCTTCGGTGGCTTCGATCAGCTCGTTGGCCAGGCGCAGGGCCATGGACTTTTCGCTGCGCTTGCGTGCAGCTTGCTTGATCCAGCGCATGGACAGGGCCAGGCGGCGGACAGGACGCACTTCGACGGGCACCTGGTAGTTGGCGCCGCCGACGCGGCGGGACTTCACTTCCACCATCGGCTTGACGTTGTTGATGGCGGTGGTGAAGATTTCCAGCGGCTCTTTGCCGGTTTTCTTCTCGATCTGCTCGAGGGCACCGTAAATGATGCGCTCGGCGACAGCTTTCTTGCCGCCTTCCATGATCACGTTCATGAACTTGGAGAGCTCGATGTTGCCGAACTTGGGATCCGGCAGGATTTCACGTTTAGGGACTTCGCGACGACGTGGCATTTTTTCACCTCTGTTGCTTCAGTTGGCACTGCTTCCGGCAGCACCGCGAGAGTCATTCAAAACTCTCACTTACTCGACCCGCGCACACCATGTGCGTTTGGGGGTCACTACGCTTGAGCACCTGCCAGCAGGGCATTCAAGCACCGATTTTTGTACGCAGCGTGACCGCCGCCTACGTTGACAAGACGACCTATCAGGCCTTCTTGGGGCGCTTTGCACCGTACTTGGAGCGCGCCTGCTTGCGGTCTTTCACGCCTTGCAGGTCCAGCGAACCGCGGACGATGTGGTAACGCACACCGGGCAAGTCTTTCACACGACCGCCGCGAACCAGCACCACGCTGTGTTCCTGCAGGTTGTGGCCTTCACCGCCGATGTAGGAAATGACTTCGAAACCGTTGGTCAGGCGCACCTTGGCGACCTTACGCAGAGCGGAGTTCGGCTTCTTGGGGGTCGTGGTGTACACGCGGGTGCACACGCCACGACGCTGGGGGCAGTTTTCCATCGCGGGGCTTTTGGACTTGATCTTTTCGACCGTCCGCCCGTGGCGAATGAGTTGATTGATGGTTGGCATTGAAACGTCCCTAAACGTTTGAAAATGAAAACGGAAAACCCTTCGGAAAATTCCGAAAAGCCCTCTACTGTAGCACGGTGGCTGAGTTGTTGCAAATACCCGCCATGGGCGGGCATGACTCAAATAAGTCTGTCACTTGATCCACAGGCGGATAGCGCCCCAGATACGCCCCAGAATGCCCGCCTCTTCGACCGTCTCCAGAACGACCAAGGGCACTTCGGTGACGACTTCACCGCTGGCGGTGCTGACGCGCAGGGTACCCAAGGGTTGCCCCTGCTGCAGCGGCGCCACCAACGGGTCGTTGCGCAGAACCTCGGTGCGCAAGCCGGCCGCCTGCCCCGCTGGCACGCTGACCACCACGCCATCCGGGCGGCCCAGCTTCACTTCTGAGGTTTTGCCCTTCCAGACCTGGGGGGTGGCCACTGGCTGGCCGGGCGCGAACAACCTGACCGCCTCGTAGGCTGAGTAACCCCAGTTCAGGAGTTTCTGGCTCTCGGCTGCGCGGGCGTTTTCGCTGGCCGCCCCCAGCATGACGCTGATCAGACGCCGTTGACCCGCAGGCCCTTCGCCCAAGGCGGGGAACTGGCGGCGGGCAGTGGCCACCAGGCAATACCCGGCAGCATCGGTGTGGCCGGTCTTGAGGCCGTCGACCGTGGGGTCACGGAACAGCAACAGGTTGCGGTTGGTGTCGTTGGCCGCCGGAGTGCCAGGGTAGCGGTAGCGCTGGATGGCGTAGTACGGCACGTACTCGGGGAAGTCTTTCATCAGCCGCTGCGCCAGAATGGACAGGTCACGCGCCGTGGTGGTGTGGCCAGGGGCCGTGAGGCCTTCAGGGTTGCGGAAGGATGTGTTTTTCATGCCCAGGGCCTTGGCCTGCTGGTTCATGAGTTCGACAAAACGATCGACCGAGCCCGCGACGCCTTCGGCCAGCGCCACGGTGGCATCGTTGCCGGATTGGACGATCATGCCCTTGAGCAGGTCTTCCACTGGCACCTGCATCTTGGGGTCGATGAACATGCGCGAGCCCGGCATCTTCCAGGCACGCTCGCTCACGCCAAAGGTCTGCTGCAGGGTGATCTTCTTGGATTTGAGGGCGTCAAAAGCGATGTACGCCGTCATCAGTTTGGTGAGAGACGCAGGCTCCACCGGCGCATCAGGCTCTTTGGCGGCCAGGATCTGGTTGGAGGTCACGTCCAGCAGCAAATAGGCACGAGCGGCTACTTCGGGCGGCGCAGGGTTGGCAGCAGAAACTGACGACGGCAACCAGGCTGCGCCAGCAAGCAGAGCGATGGCCGACCAATGACGCAGGGAGTGAGACAAAGCAGACAAGACGAAATCCTTGGGTGTTGAGTGCTGCCTCGCAACGGAGACAGCCACAGAAATGGAATCAGGCCGAGGCCAGGTGGCGCAGGGCCAGACTTTTGAGCAAGGGCAGACGCCCATGGAAGAAATGCTCCACGCCCGGCACAACCGTCACGGGCAGAGCCTGGGGCCGCGCCCAGTCAAGCACGGCCGCCAGGGGAACGGTGTCGTCCTGCTCGCCATGAATGACCAGCGTACGCTCGTGAAGTTCCTCTGGCAAGGGCGCAACCTGAAAGCGGCTGGCCGCCGTCCCGACGAGCAACAGCTTTTCGGGCGAGCACTGGGCAAGCCCCAGGGCAACGCCTTGGCAAGTGACAAAGGCACCAAACGAGAAACCGGCCAATGCCAGAGGCCCAGTGGGCGCCTGCGAAGCCACGACGGCAAGCAGGTCCTGCGCCTCGCCCACGCCATGGTCGTGCACGCCCTCGGTCTGACCAACGCCGCGGAAGTTGTAACGAACCGTTACCCAACCTGCCTGCACAAAGGCACGCGCCAGGGTTTGCACCACCTTGTTGTGCATGGTGCCGCCAAACAGAGGGTGAGGGTGCGAAATCACCGCAACGCCGCCTTGGGCGCGGGGTTGCGCGGGTCGGTCAACGGCCAGTTCGATCTTGCCAACCGGCCCGTGCACCAGAAGAGATTCGGTCTGTGCGTTCACACCTGCCCCCATCAACGCCCGACGTCAGGCGCCAGGCGCAGGCGCTCAACGGGCACGCCGTCACGCAAATGGGAAGTGACGATCTCGTCAATGTCGCTCTGATCCACGTACGTGTACCAGACGGCTTCGGGGTAGACCACAGCCACCGGCCCACCTGCGCAGCGGTCCAGGCAACCGGCCTTGTTGACGCGCACCTTGCCGGGGCCCGCCAGCCCGTGGCTCTTGACCTGGGCCTTGCAACGATCAAAGGCCTCTTGGGCGCGATGGTCGGCGCAGCAGGCTTCGCCATTGGCGCGCTGGTTCAGGCAGAAAAAAATGTGCCGCTCGAAATAGGACACAGGCTTGGATTCAGATTGATCACTCATGCGCAGCCATTGTAGTGGCGCCCCCTGGGCGCCGCAGCGCCAGGCGAATGCCTGCCACAAGAGCCGCATAAGGCCAAAGCCAACCCAGCCACTGCGACAAGCCATGGAAGCGGATGAAGCGCCCCTGCTCCCAGGTCTCAAGCGATTGGGCGAAGTAGGCCGTCTCGGGGGCCCGATTGAGCAGACCGAGCGCAAAACTCCAGGCCAGCAACATGAGCACTGCGCACGCGCGGTGCCCCAGCGCGAGGCTGAAGACGGCCATGGCAAACGCGGCAGCCAGGCCCAGCGTTGCCGGGGGTGTGAGCCATGACCAGGCGTTGAGCGGCCCGTAGGTCAGAACGGCGGACAGAACCCCCACGCCGATGGAGACCCCGCCGAACACCAGCATGAACACCAGCCGATGCCCCACCCGCCGCAAGATGGCATAGCCCAGCAAGACGGGGGCCCAGACGCACAAGGCGACCAGTGCCGCCTCGGCCAAGCCACTCAAGGGCGGTGACGGAGACGCAGCGGGCAGCCAGTCGGCCAGAGGCGACCCCCGCGAGAGGTCAAACAGCGCAGCCTCTGCCCTGAACCAGACCTGACCCAAACCGTAGGGCACCGAGGTCGGGTAGAGCGCAGCCATCGGCCAGAGCAGAAGCAACATCAGCCCGCCGCGCGTCTGCGGCACCAGCCACTGTGAGCGGAACTGGTTCCAGGGGCCCAGCACATGCCAACGCAGCAACAACACCGCCAGAGTTGCGCCAAAAACCCCGCCTGCCGTGTTGAGCAACCAGTCCACGTTCGACGGCACACGCAGCGGCAGGTAGCTCTGTACCGTCTCGAGGCCGAACGACAGGAAACTTGCCCCCAGAACCCCTGCCAACCAAGCCCCTCTGCCACGCCCCGTTCTGGCCACGGCGAGCGCCAGCAGGAACCCCAAGGGCACATACCCCACCAGATTGGAAGCGATGTCAAAGCCCGTCCAATACCTGGGCCAAGGCGCCCACAGGAATGCCCACGGCTCGATGCCCTGGCTGCGCCAGCCATTGAAAGGGTAGAGACTGGCGTAGACGATAAGAACAGCGAAAACGCCAGCCACCGGCCACGCCAGGGAAGGGTTGCGCGCCTGGTTCATGGCTGCCAGGACCAGACCCGCTCAGAAGGGCTTGACAACCACCAGCACCACGGCCACGATCATCAGGATGACTGGGACTTCGTTGAACCAGCGGTACCAAGTGTGACTGCGGCGGTTTTCACCGTGCTCAAACTTGCGGAGCAACCGGCCGCACGCATGGTGGTAGCCCAGCAGGAGCGCCACGATGAGAAGCTTGGCATGCATCCAGCCGTTGCCGCTGCCCCGGCCAATGCCGTACCCGAGCCAAAGCCACAGCCCCAAGGCCAGGGCCGGAACAGCCAGCAAGGTCATGAAGCGCATCAGCTTGCGCGCCATCAACAGCAGACGCTGACGTTCTGCGACACTTCCTTCATCGACCATGGCCAGGTTGACGAAAATGCGCGGCAGATAAAAAAGCCCCGCAAACCAGCTGGCCACGAATACGATATGGAATGATTTGACCCACAACATGCTCGCCAGTGTAGCCAAAGCAGCCCGCACCAGGAGGACGCCCAGATGAATACCGCCACCAGCCCGACCGCCACCCCCTGGCAACGCGTGGTCGATGCGCCGTGTGCATTGGGTGAGTCGCCCTTCTGGCATCCGAAGGAGCAGCGGCTGTACTGGGTGGACATTGCGCTCAAGCGCCTGTGGCGCCTTCATGTGCCCAGCAACCATCTGGAATACTGGGACTTGCCCCAGGATCCGGGCAGCATCGCCCCTTGCCGCAGCGGCGCCTTGCTGATCGCCATGCGAGACGGCATCTACCAATCTTTCACGTGGCACGACATTCCCCAAAAGGTGGCGAATGCGCCGTATGACAGCACCCGCATACGCTTCAACGACGGCAAGTGCGACGTGTGGGGACGCTTCTGGGTAGGTACAGCGGTGGATGCGCGCGACCGGCCCGATGGCGCACTTTATTGCCTGCATCAGATGTCGGGCGCGCATCCCAAGCTCCATATGGTGGAGAGTGGGGTGATGGTCTCGAACGGGTTGGCCTGGTCGCCCGACGGACGAACCATGTACTGGGCGGACACCTCGCGACACAACATCTTCCGCTACGACCTGTCGCAACCCGGGCAATGGCCGCCTCAATTGGGGCCCGTGAACCCGCTGGCGCGCTTTACGCCTAAACCAGCAGACTGGACCTTTGAGCAGGCACTCGGTAAGGATTACGGCGGACGCCCGGATGGCGCAGCGGTTGACAGCGCGGGTAGGTACTGGGTCGCCATGTACGAGGGTGCGCGCGTACTCTGCCTGAGCCCCAAAGGGGACTTGGTGGCTGAGTACCCTACCCCCGCGCAGTGCCCGACCATGGTGTGCTTTGGCGGCAGCGATCTGCGGACCCTTTACCTGACGACCGCACGACAAAAACGCAGCAGCGCGGAGCTGGCCCATTACCCAGACAGCGGGGCAGTGTTTTCCATGCGCGTGGACACCCCAGGCCTGCCCGTGAACTTTTACTGGGACTGAACTGGCGCGTTAAAAAAATTCACGCCGCCTCAGAGGTGCGACGGCTACTATTGCGGCCATGTCGGACACTCCTCCCCACACATTTGGTGCGCCTGCGCAGGCGCTGGGCACGCCGTTGGCCGGGCCTCTGGCCGACTGGACAGAGCGTATTCGCGCGGCCAGCCGCGAGGGTCGCGGCCTGAGGATTCGTGGCGGGGACACAAAGGCCTTCTACGGCGAGCCCCTTCCCCCAGAACTGGACGCACTGGACACCCGCGTACACGCTGGCATCGTGGCCTATGAGCCCACGGAACTGGTGGTAACCGCCAAGGCGGGAACGCCCCTGGTCGAACTGGAGGCGGCACTGGCGGAAAAGGGGCAGTGCCTGGCCTTTGAGCCCCCACGCTTTGGCCCCGAAGGCACGGTGGGCGGCATGGTGGCGGCAGGCCTGAGCGGGCCAGCGCGGGCCAGTGTGGGCGCCACGCGCGACTTCGTCCTGGGCGCGCAACTCCTCAATGGGCGCGGTGAACACCTGACCTTTGGCGGGCAGGTGATGAAGAACGTGGCAGGCTACGACGTGAGCCGCCTGCTGGCGGGCAGCCTGGGTTCGCTGGGCGTGATCACCGAGGTTTCACTGAAAGTGCTGCCCGTGGCACCGTCAGAGGCCACGCTGTGCTTCGAGTTGCCGCAAGACCGTGCGCTGCAGCAACTGGCGCGTTGGCGTGCGCAACCGCTGCCGCTCAATGCCAGCTGCTGGGTGCGTGATGACACCGAATCACCCGCCCGGGAGTTGCTGTTCGTTCGTCTTCGGGGCGCCGTGGCGGCGGTGGAGGCCGCCTGCCACCGCATGCTGGGCGACGCACTGGGTGAGCGCATGGACTGGCAGCAAGCGGCACGCGACTGGACGGCGTGCCGTGACCAGACGCTGCCCTTCTTCAATGCCCCCGCAGACGACCTGGGGCTGTGGCGCCTGTCGGTTGCACCCAACGCCCCGGTGATGAACTTGCCTTGCAGCCCGCTGGTGGAATGGCATGGCGGCCTGCGGTGGGTATGGGCGCCGCTGGATGCGCGCGACACCTTGTTGCAAGCGGCCCGCCAGGCGGGCGGCCACGCCACGCTGTGGCGCACTCCGGCCAATGCCTCTCATGCAACCGGCCGCTTCACTGCGCCCGATTCTGCACAACTCACCATTCAAAAGCGTCTGAAACAGGCGTTCGACCCTGCGGGGGTGTTCAACCCCGGCCGCTGGGGCTTTGGCATCTGACGCGAGGCAAAACCAAATGCAAACCCACCTCGCCCCCGAATTCCAGGGAACCCCAGACGGCGCCGCCGCCGAAGCCATCCTGCGCAAGTGCGTGCACTGCGGCTTCTGCACGGCCACCTGCCCCACCTACCAGTTGCTTGGCGACGAACTGGACGGCCCGCGCGGACGCATCTACCTGATCAAACAGGTGCTGGAAGGCGCACAGCCGACGCGCAAGACCCAGTTGCACCTGGACCGCTGCCTGACCTGCCGCAACTGCGAATCCACCTGCCCCAGCGGCGTGGACTATGGCCACCTGGTGGACATTGGACGCAAGGTGGTGGAGGCCAAGGTGGATCGCCCCCTGGGCGAGCGTGCCGTGCGCTGGCTGCTGAAGGAAGGTTTGCCGTCCCCACTGTTTGGCCCGGCCATGAAACTCGGCCAGACCGTTCGCGGCCTGCTACCAGCCAGCTTGCAGGCCAAGGTCCCACCGCGCCAGGACGCTGGCTTGATGCCCAGCCGTGAACATGCCCGCAAGGTGCTGATGCTCGAAGGCTGCGTGCAGCCAGCGATGATGCCCAACATCAATACGGCCACGGCGCGGGTTCTGGACGCTGCAGGCATACAGACCGTGGTGGCCCCCCAGGCGGGCTGCTGCGGTGCCGTGAAGTTCCACCTGAATGACCAGGTGGGCGGCCTGGAGCAGATGCGCGCGAATATTGACGCCTGGTGGCCGTGGATTGACCCGGCCGCCTCGACAGGTGTGGAGGCCATCGTGATGAACGCATCGGGCTGCGGCGTGACCGTGAAGGAATACGGGCACCTGCTGCGCCACGACCCGGCATACGCGAGCAAGGCGGCCCTTGTGAGTGAGCTGACGCGTGACTTGGTTGAATTGCTGCCAGAGATGGTGCCCGCGCTGAAGGACAAGCTTCGCGACGCGCCCGCGCGGGAGCGGCTGGCCTTTCACCCGCCGTGCACGCTGCAACATGGTCAGCAGTTGCGCGGCGGCGTGGAAAAACACCTGGGTGAACTGGGATTCGACGTGCAGGTGGCGCGCAACGAAGCGCACCTGTGCTGCGGCTCGGCAGGCACCTATTCGGTGCTGAACCCAGGACTGTCCAAGCAGTTGCGCGACCGCAAGCTTGGTCACCTGGGGGAGATCGAGCCGGAAACCATCGTGTCAGCGAACATCGGCTGCATCACCCATTTGCAGAGTGGAACCAGCACGCCGGTGAAACACTGGGTGGAAGTGCTGGATGCCGCACTGAGCGGTACGCAGGGCAGTTGAACCCCGCCTTATGCTGAGCGCACTTGCCACCTTGCTGAGCCTGCAGTTGGCGGGTGAGGTGGTGGCGCGTTGGCTCGACCTGCCAGTGCCTGGACCGGTGCTGGGCATGAGCGCGTTGTTGGCGGCACTGGCCGCCCGCCCGCAATGGTTGCCATCTCTCAAGCCAGTGGCGAATGGCTTGCTGCAACACCTGTCTCTGCTGTTCGTGCCGGCGGGCGTGGGGGTGATGTTGCACCTGCAGCGGCTGGGCGAAGAGGCCTGGGCCATAGGCGTGGCCTTGCTGCTGAGCACCTGGCTGGGCATGGCCGCCACCGCGCTGACTGTGGTCTGGCTGATGGGAAAGACCAGCAACGGCAAACGGCCGTCAGACACCCCATGACGCCCGCCGCCCTCAGTGAGATCTGGGTTTACCTGTCCGCCTCGCCGCTGCTCGGCCTGACGGTGACACTGCTGGTCTATGTTCTGGCTTACCGGCTGCATGAGTTGAGCGGCCACAACCCGCTGGCCAACCCGGTGGCGATTTCGATCGCCATTCTGGGCACACTGCTGTGGGTCAGCGACACACCCTACAGCACCTATTTCGATGGTGCCCAGTTCGTCCACTTTCTGCTGGGGCCTGCCACGGTGGCCCTGGCTGTGCCTCTGTACGAGCAACTGGGGCGCCTGCGGCGGTTGTGGCTGCCCTTGCTGGCTGGCCTGGTCACAGGTACCTTGGTTGCCACCGCAAGCGCCGTTCTTATCGCCCACGCACTGGGGGCATCGCGAGCCACGCTGGCATCTTTGGCCCCCAAATCGGTGACCACGCCCGTGGCCATGGGCATTGCCGAAAAGCTGGGTGGGCTGCCGTCGCTCACCGCAGTGCTGGTGGTGAGCACGGGCGTCATCGGCGCAGCTACCGCTCGCTTTCTGTTCGACGCCATGCGCATTGGCAACCCCGTTGTGCGGGGTTTTGCCTTGGGTACAGCCGCACACGGCATAGGCACGGCACGTGCCTTTCAGGTGAGCGAGGAGATGGGCGCGTTTGCGGGCCTGGCAATGGGGTTGACGGCCTTGTTCAGCGCTGTTGCGCTTCCGCCAGTGGTAGGCCAGCTGCTGCGCTGGCTCTGAACCGACCCGCCTGCTTCAGCCGTGGAGATCGTCGCGGCGGGCGATTTCGAGGAGGCGCTCCAGTTCGTGCGGGTGGACGCGCTCGTTATGGCTTTGCCAGCGCTTGATCAGCCACATGACGCCCGCCACCACCAAACCAAAGGCCGTGATGGCACCGAAGGCCGACAAACCCATGCCCGTAGAGAAGCTGTATGCAGCCCCCAGGCCCAGGATGCAGGCCTGCTCGTTGAAGTTCTGAACCGCAATGGAGCGCCCTGCACCCATTAGGTTGTGGCCACGGTGTTGAAGCAGTGCATTCATGGGCACCACCAGGAAGCCGCCCAGCCCGCCCAGCAAAATGAGGAAGGGTGCTGCCATCCAGACGTTGTCGATGAAGTTCATGAGCACCACCAACAGCCCCATGCCTATGCCCAGAGGTATGACGCGGGTGGCATGCTCCAGGCGCATGCGCATGGACGCCACGACAGCCCCCACTGCTGTGCCGATGGCCACCACGCCAACCAGCGACGAAGCCTGGGTGGTGCTGTAACCCAGTGCCGCCGCCGCCCAGGCCAGCACGATGTAGCGGAGGTTGCCGCTGACGCCCCAGAAAAGGGTGGTGGTGGCCAGGGAGATCTGCCCCAGACGGTCACGCCAGAGGCGGCTGTTGCAAGTCCAGAAATCAGGCAGCAACGCCAAGGGGTTGGCGGGCATGTGCCGCATTGGCGCACCGGTGCGGGGAATGCGCGTATTGAACCAGGCCGCCACCCCATAGACCACGACCAGCACGAGGATGGCCGCTTCCGCCGGGCGGTCTATGCCCAGATGGACGCCCGGCAGGCTGACGCTCAACAGTTTGGAAGAGAGCACCGGACCCACAAGCTGGCCGCCCAGCACAACCCCAAGAATGATGGAAGCGATGGTCAGACCTTCGATCCAGCCATTGGCCTTGACCAACTGTGAAGGAGGCAGAAGCTCGGTGAGGATGCCGTACTTGGCTGGCGAATAGGCCGCAGCCCCCAGGCCGACCACGGCATAGGCCATAAGGGGGTGGGTACTGGTGAGCATGAGCACACAACCCACCACCTTGATGGCGTTGCTGATGAACATGACC
>CAMLOF010000061.1 GCA_946481585.1 uncultured Macromonas sp.
GCTCCTGCGCGGCAACGTGGCCGGGCGCTGCTTCGAGCACGCGGTCCAGCAGGCACATGTTGCCCTGGTGCGGGATGTGCGCGGCGATCCAGTCGCGGTTCAGCATGGCGTGACCTCGATGGCCAGCGGCATGCCGGGCAGGTGGTCGATGTGCACGGTACCCGCCTGCCCTGACGCGAGCTGCTCCAGCATGGACAGACTGCGCAACGCGGGAATGGCTTGACGCAGGGGCTCCAGGGCGGCATGGCACAGCGGCTGCGGTGTCTGGCTGGACACGGCCAGGGCGATGTGGGCCAGTGCGTGGCCGCTGGCTTGTGGTGTCATCAGCAGCGCCACGCCTGCGCAGTCGGGCACGGGCCGTGCTGCATGCAAGGGTTCGGGATACTCACTGTCGTAGGCAATCAGCAGCACCGGGCGCTGGGTGGTGGCTGCCTGGGCCAGGGCTTCCAGCAATCCGGCGCCGAAACTGGCGTCGTAGGCGCAAAGCACCTGGCAGGGCTCCATCGAGCGGCTGGCTATGCCCCAGTAACCGGCGGCGGCGTTGTGCACGGAGTTGTGAAAGCGCGTGGGCGAGATGTGCCGGTCTTCTCCGGCCAGTTGTTCGCACAGGGCGTGGCAATTGTGTCCGTCTGCGCCAGAAGAAGAAAACACCGTGGCCAGTGTGGACAGGTCGCGTTGGCCTGCGGCTTGTACCCCCAGGGCCAGCGCCAGCTTCACCACACGACTGGCGCGGCGGCGCTCGGCGGCGGGCAGCAGGTCCGGGGCGGGCAGTGCCGACGGGGCCGCTTCCCAGGCGTGCTCTCCCCGCAGTACCGCGCGGGCACTGTCCCAGTTGGGCAATCCCGGGGCGATGAGTCCGATGCCTTCGATCCAGGCTTGCAGGGGCGTGTTCATGAGGTTTTCCCGAGGATGAGGCTGCAGTTGCTGCCGCCGAAACCGAAGGAGTTGGTCAGAGCGTATGTGAGTGGCTGGCCGGACTGGGGCTGCTTGAGGTAGTCCAGCGTCAGCGCCGGGTCCAGTTCGCGGGTGCCGGGGCTGCCGGGCAGCAGGCTGTCGGTCAAGGCCAGCGCGCAGAAAACGGCCTCGACCGCGCCAGCAGCGCCCAGCGTGTGGCCCGTGGCGCCCTTGGTGGACGAGCAGGGTACGTCGCGCCCGAAAAGGCCGACCACGGCCAGGCCTTCGGCCGCGTCGTTGGCGGGTGTGGCCGTGCCGTGCAGGTTGATGTAGCCAATGTCACCGGGTTGCAGGCCAGCAGAACGCAGGGCGGCTTCCATCGCCAGGCGTGCGCCCAGCCCTTCGGGGTGGGGCGACGACATGTGGTACGCGTCGCTTGACTCGCCCATGCCCAAAAGGTGTATGGCGTCGGCGCGGGCAGTGGGGGAGCGCTCCAGCAGTGCGAAGGCGGCACCTTCTGCCACTGAGATGCCCTTGCGCCCGCCGTCATAGGGGCGGCAGGGCTCGTCTGAAGTGAGTTGCAGCGAGGCAAAACCGTACAGCGTGGTCAGGCACAGCGAATCGACGCCACCGACGATGGCCGCGTCGATGGTGCCCAATGCCAGATGCCGGGCTGCTGCGGCAAACACCTTCGCGCTGGACGAGCAGGCGGTGGACACCGTCATGGCCATGCCTTGCAGACCGAACCAGTCGCGCACGAAGGCCGCCAGCGAGAAGGGGTTGTGCGTGCTGTCGTATCGGAATCCTGCTGGCAGGGCGCCGCTGTCGGGGTCGCGCTGGCGGTAAGCCAGCTCCGTCTGCAGGATGCCCGAAGTGCTGGTTCCCATGAACACGCCCACGCGTTGCGCGCCGTGGCGCTCGATGGCTGAGCGCACCTGGGTGTCGAACCCGTCGGCGAGCAGGCCCACCTGGGCCAGACGATGGTTGCGACAGTCGTAGGCGGCCAGGCGGGCGGGCAGTGTCTGGGCATCAACGCCGTCCACTTCGCCCACCCAGGTGGGCAGCTGCACGGTCTCGAAGGCGCATGGGCGCAAGCCGCTGCGCTGCTCACGCAGGGCCAGGCGGTGGGCGTCCAGACCCACGCCAAGGCAGGTGGTGGCCGTGTAGGCACTCAAGGACAACGGTGTCACGTCAAGCGTTCCTTTGTGAGTGATGTGGGGTATGGGGTTCAGGCAGGCACGCGGCAATGGAGCATGACGTTGGCGAACGGTTTGCGCCCGCTCATGGGGGTGCTTTCGACCAGGAAGCCCAGGTCCTGCAGGTGGCGTTTCCATTCGTCCAGCGTGCGGCAGTACAGGCGGGGCAGGCGGTGCCCGCGCGAGAAGGTGACGATGTGGTCCACCGCGTTGCAGACGTGAAAAGGCCAGCCCGCCGCCGCGTCGCCGATGCGCGTGAGGAACACGCCTCCTGGCGGCAGTGCCTCGCGGATACGGCGCAGCACGGTCTGCTGCTGCGTATGGTCGAAATAGTGCAGCGCGTCAAGGATGGAGATGGCGTCCGGCTGACCGAAGTCGGCGGCGTTCATGTCGCCCAGCTCCACGCTGACGCGGGGATCGTTGCCGAAGGCCCTTGCAGCGCGTTCAACGTCGCGGGGCATCAGTTCGATGCCTCGAAGCTTCGTGGGCTGAGGGGGTGGCGCCCAGCCTGACGGCCAGGCGCCTTGGCTGTGCAGCTCGCTGGCTGCCAGCAGCCAGGCGAACAGGCTGCCCTGGCCGCAACCCAGGTCGAGGAAGTGCCCCCGTGCCGGGAGCAGACCGCGCTGCAGGATGTCGGTGAAGATGCCGTCGTGGCCGAGCTTGCCTCGGGCGTAGTGGTAGGCAAACCGGCCGCTGGCCAGGAACCGCTCGGATGCCCGGTTCAGGAGCAGGCGATGGAAGGGGCGTGTCATGGCTGAGCTTGGACAAGGGTGACGGTGCGCCACCGCTGTTGTTGGATGCTGTGCAAAAGCTGCGGTAGAACGGCCAGGATCACAGGATTGCCGTTGGGCGTGCGTGCGCTGTGCCCGTCGTGCAGCAACACGATGTCGCCTGCCCCCCAGCCGCGGGTGATGCGTGACAGGACGGTGACCGGGTCGCCTGTGCGGGTGTCGTAGGCCCGCCGATTCCAGCTGGCCAGCCTCAGCCCCAGCTGGTGCAGAACGGGGTCGAGGAAGGGGTTGCGCAGACCGGCCGTGGCGCGAAAGAAGCGAGGCGCCTGTCCGGTGATGTCGCTGAGCGCAGCCTGGGCCTGGACGATGTCTTGCCTCATTCGGTTGGGGCCGAACAGCGAGAAAGCGTTGGAGTGTGCGTGGCCGTGGTTTTCCACGCGGTGGCCACGCGCCACGATCTCACGGCAAAGGGCCGGGTGCGCCAGTGCCCGGCGGCCGATGCAGAAGAAAGAGGCTTGTGCACCAGCCTGATCCAGCAGGTCCAGCACGCGGGGGGTCACTTCCGGGTCTGGACCGTCGTCGATGGTCAGCGCAATCTCACCGCGCTGGCGGGCTGCCTCGTGCAGGCGGTTGAGATTGGCGCCCAGCCAGGTGGAGCGCGGCCACAGGCCAGCGCCAGCCAGCAGGGCGTGGTTGGCCGCGATGGCGCCCGCCGCCCAGGGCCAGCCATGGGGCGTGGCCAGTGCTGCCACGGCAGCCGTGCCGTGCAACAGCAGGCTGGTCTTCAGCAGTGGCGGTGCTTTCCAGGGAGAGGTCATGCCTTGTTCTGCCTCGGGGTCATGGCTGCCGAGAGTACCAGTGCCAGCAGGGCGCCTGGAGCCACCGTGGCGCCGACGGCCTGCAATACCGGTGTTGAAGACAGGCTCAAAACACCGAACCCGATCACCGTGGTGGTGTTGGCCAGTGCAATGGACAGAAGTGTTTCAGCGTCGGGGACGTCAGCGTGGGAGACACTCTCGAAAAACAGCGCGTAGTTCGAGCCCACCGCCACGATCAGCAGCATTCCGATCAGGTGCAGCAGATGCAGATGCGTGCCCTGCAGCAGCAACCCGGCGGCAACCAGTGCCACAGCCATGATCAAGGGAACCAGCACACGCCACAGGCGCATGGCATCTCGCAGGCTGGCTGCCAGCAGCACGAGGATGGCGCCAAGCCCGAGGCAGGACAACACGATGGCCTCGTCGATGTAGCTGCCATACAGCGAGTTGAACTCCTGCTTCATGTCGATGAAGACGGCTTCGCTGCCTTGCAGCGCGGTCTGTACGGCGGCGGCGTCGATTTCAGAGCCCGCGTGCAGGGCCGGGCGCAGAGGTAGCAGCACGCTCCACCCGCCTTCGCGCTGCAGCAACAGGGAATCCACCAGCAACGCCAGCCCCGTGCCTTGCATGTCTTCCCGCGTCAGGTTGGCAGCCGTGCGGGCGCGGTCGATGTCGTCCAGAAAAGGTTGAAGGCGCTGGGCGGACAGAGGCGAACCGGTCAGCGCCTCTTCCAGCCGGACCCGCAGAACATCTGCGGGAGGCAGACTGGCACGGCGTGTCTGTTGCGTGGCCGCGCTGGGCATGAAGCGTGCCGGTGTGTCGTAGCCACCGATGACGTTGCGGGCCATCAGTTCGTCCAGCCGCGCGCCGACACGTTCCGCCGCTTCCAGCGCGGCTTCGCGGTTCGTAGCCGTCACCACCACAAGGTAACGGGCATCCGGTGCCCCCAGATCGGCGCGCAGTTCACCGTCAAGCTGCGCGGCACGTGTGCTCACCGTGGACAGCGCCGACAGATTGGGTTGCCACAGATCGCCCCGCTGGGCGAACAGGTAAACCATGGCCGCCACGGTGAGCAGCACAGCGGGCCAGCGCAGAACGCCCGCACGCCGCACGCATTGCTGCAACAGTGGCCCTACCCAGAGTGCCGAGCGGTTGTGCACGCGCTGCCCGGCCAGTGGCGGCAGCAAGAAGCGGGTCACCAGGGCGGCGGTCAGCACCCCGGTCAGTGCGTAAAGCCCCAGTTGTGCCAAGCCGGGAAACCCCGAAAACAGCAAGGCGCCGAAGCCGAATACCGAAGTCATCACCCCCAGGCGGATGGTGGGCCAGAAGCGCTCGCGCCAGCCGTCCACGCCGAGCTTGCCCGATTGCACGAAATAGTAGATGCCGTAGTCCACGGCCTCGCCAATCAGGGCCGACCCGAAACCCACGGTGATACCGAAGACCGTACCGTGAACCAGACTCACCGCCACGACACCGGCCAGCGCGCCGCTGAGCACCGGCACCAGCGTCAGCAACACCAGGCTGATGCGGCGGTAAACGAGGTACAGCAGCCCGGCGACGGCCAACATGCTGACCAAGGACAGACGGGACACTTCGTCCTTGATCTTGGCACGGGCTTCCACGGCGAACATTCCGGGGCCAGACATCTGCAGGGTCAAACCGGCGGCGGGGGAGGCGCTGGAGATGTCAGCGAAAGCAGCCCGGACCAGCGAAATGGCGGTTTCCTGTCCATCGGTGTCGGAGCCTAGGGCACGTGTCTGCAGCAGAAGCATGGCGCGCTGGCCATCGCGTGATGCCCAGACACCTTCGCGCATGTGGGGTTGTGCGCCAGTCTGCAGGCCCAGCAGCAACTCGGCCATTTCTCCGGTGGGGTCGCGCGTCAGGTAGGGCTTGAACAACACACCGCCAGCAGAACTCACCAAGTCAATGCTGTTGCTGATGGCTTCTTTCAGGCCCGCCACACTGAAGCGGTCGGGGTTGACGGCCGGGCTCAGTACGTAACGCTGGTTCAGCAGGAAGCCGAGGTCCGCGTCCAGAGCCTGCATTTCACCGTTCTGCACCGTGGCGAATTCGGGGGTCGCCGCCAACCGCTCACGCAACAGCCGCGAAGCCTGGGCACGTTCGTTCGCATCGCCCCCTTCGATGGCCAGCATGAGCAGGCGGGACACCGAGCCCTCGCGCAACTGGTCCACCAACACCCGTTGCTCCACCGATGGCTTGGACGGCAGGAAGAACGACATGTCTGCCGTGAAGCGGCTTTGACTGACCACGGCCACACCCGCCAGCATGGCCAGCAGCCAGAGCAGGAATACGCGCAGCGCTGGGCGCATCATGGCTGGCCCAGGGGCTCGATGGCCAGTTCGGTGCGGTCGCCGTCAGCCTGCAGATATTCGATGTGGCGCACCTGGCGCTGGGTTCCGCTGATGGTCACGCGCTGCAGCAGCTGGGCAATGCGGGCGTCGCTGGGCACCAGGGTCAGTGTCCACGTGTCGGCTGTGCCGCTGAGTTGCAGCCGGTAGTTGCGCTCCAGGGCCGCGCGGTCGCCTGCAAGCGTGCCACGGATGCTTTCGACGAAAGCCAGGGCCTCGGGGCGCTGGCTCAGGTTGATCGACAGCTTGCGCCGGTCTCGTTCCACCGTCAGCGTGTCCTTGTTGAGCAGCAGCGTTTCGGTCTTGGGCGTGAGCGTGCGCTTCTCCAGTCTGTCAGGTGCTGTGTAGGTCATCTCGCCAGTGGCCAGCACCGGTTTGTCCAGCAAGGCCAGATGGCGCTTTTCCACGAAGCGCGCCTGCCCGCCCGGGTGTTGCGCCAGTTCGCTCATGAGCTGGTCGAGCGTCAGGCCAGCCTGCGCGCAGAGCGCAGCGCTGCCTAGCAGCCATGCAGTGATCCAGCGTTTCATCATGCTTGTATCCAGAAATCGAAGAAGTTGAACCAGTTGTAAGGGGTCTCGCGGCACAGGGCGTCCAGCTTGCGGACGTAGGTTTCGCGGGCAGCATCGGCACAGGCCTGCCGGTCTGCGCGGGACACGTTCGAAAAGTCTGCCAATGGCTCGAAGACCAGGCGGTACCGGTTCCCGCCCAGGTATTGGCCCGCCATGAAAAACACCGGGCGGCGCATCAGCGCGGCCAGCCGCCAGGGCCCAAGCGGGAACGCTGCCGGCGCACCGAGCAGGTCATGCACCGCAGTTTCGTCCTGGCCCAGGGATCGGTCAGCCAGCACGCCCACCAGAAAGCCGTCGTCGAGTTTTTCCTGCAGCTCGATCATGGACGTGGCACGCCCCAGCGCCACCACGTCTTGCGTGGCCTCGGGGTTGATCGCGTGCAGCGCAGCGTTGATCTTGCGCGCGTTTTCTTCGTACATCAACATGGCCACGCGCAAGTCGGCCCGCATGCGCCCGGCGGCGCGCAGCACCTCGAAGCTTCCCAGGTGCGCCCCCATCAGCAGCACGCCGCCCTGGCGCGCCACTGCTTCGTGCAAGGCATCGCTGCCCTGCACTTCGATGTCGAAGAGGTCGTCGCGGTTGTTGAGCAGATAGACCCGGTCGTGCACGGTGCTGGCAAAAGCCAGCATGTGCCGGTACACGTCACTCCAGGCGGGGGGCTTGCCCAGGGCGCGCCGCAAGTAGGTACGGCTGGCTTGCCTGGCGTTGGCGGCGAAGAGGGTGAAGTACAGCGCGATACCGTGCAGCACGGCACGGCTCGCTCGTCTGCCAATAGCAAGCGAGAGCCAGACCATGAGGCGCAGCAGGGGCAGGTTGCTGCGTTCCTTGGTTCGCAGCCAGTGCGGGGGCGGCGCGGCTTTCATGGGGCAGGAGGTGCCAGGCTGCCCGAGGCCACCTCCGCGCCGTCGCAGGTCACCTGGAAGGCCACGCCTTTGGGCCCCGCCATCTGGAGTGCGAACAGCAAGGTCTGGCCCGGTCTGGCCGGGCGCAGGAACTTGGCATGGCCAATCTGCCACTCCCCGGCTGGCGACAGGCGTTGGGCTTTGGCCAGCGCCATCACGCGATCCAACAAAACGACGCCGGGGACGATGGGCTGACCGGGAAAGTGCCCTGCCAGTGCCGGATGGTCCGCGGGGACGGTCCAGCGTTCTTCAGCCATGGACATGCGAACCCCTTTCCAGGTAGAGCGCCTGCAATGCCTGGCGCGGGAGCTTGCCGGTGCTGTTGCGTGGCAGCGCGTCCACCCGCAGCAGCGGCCGTGGCAGGAAGATCGCGTCCACGCGCTGGCGCAGCGCCGCCAGCAGCGCGCGGTTGTCCAGCGATGGCGCCACCACGAAGGCCACCAGCCGGGTGATGCCGTCCGGTGAGGTTTCGTCGGGCAGGAAGAACGCGGCGTCCAACACCCCGTCGATGGCGCAGATCTGGTGGTTCAGGTAGGCCAGCGATGTGCGCTTGCCCGCGATGTTGATCAGGTCGCTGTGGCGGCCATGCAGGAGGAACTGCCGGCCATCATTCAGCAGTTCGATGCTGTCCGACAGCGGTACCCGGTTTTCCACGTGCCCGCCGCTGGCGTGGGTGATCTCGCCAGTCTGCTCCAGCGTGACACCGGCCATCAGCCGCCAGGTGGCGCCGTCTAGCGTGCGGCGGCAGGCCAATGCCGAGGACTCGGTGGAGCCATAAATTTCGTGCAGTGGCGCCTGGAAGGCCTGCTCAGCCCGGCGTGCCAGGTCCAGGCTCAACGGTGCGGTGGCCGACAGCAGCAGGTCCACGGCGGGCAACGGCAGGCCGACCGCCATCAGGTTCGACAAGTGGAACGGCGTGGTGACCAGCATGCGAGGCTGTGGCACTGTTGCCAACGCCTGCACGATGTCTTGCGCGTAGAAGGGCTTGCCGCTCCAAAAGCTGCAGCCGCCATGCAGGGCGATGAGGAAGGTGGACTCGAAGCCGTAGCTGTGCTGCGCCGGGACGGTGCCGACAATGGCGTGCGGACGTTGCATGACGCCAAGTGCCTCGGCTTCGGTGCGGCCGTTGCGCACCAGCTTGCCCCAGGTCTTGCGGTGTGCCTGCGGCGTGCCCGTGGAGCCCGATGTGAACAGCATGGCCACCGTGGCCGCATCGTCGATCAAGGGAATGTTCTGCACCGGCGGGGCTGGCAGGTCGTCGACGGCGGGAAAGACACATGGATGCAGGCGTTTGTCCGTCACGGTGATGTGCTCCGCCAGGCAGACGGCACCGGGATAGTCGCTGGTCAGCCACGCGAGTGTCTCTGCCGATTGGGAGGCGGGCTGCAGGCTGACACGGCCACTGATGGCGCAGGCTGCCAGGGTCAGCGCGAAATGGTAGCGGTCTTCGCACAGGTTGATCACCCAACGGGTGTCGGGCAGCCATGCCGCGAGCGCTTGCGCCTTGCTGATGAAAGCCCGGACGGTGACCGGACCTTCGGGACGCCAGACCAGGATGTCGTCCAGTTGGCGATGGGTGAGCAGTGGGGACGCGTTCATGGGTGTTTTCCCGACTGACGCTGCATGGCGCGGTCGCGCTGGTAGGCCCGGACCACGGCTGCGATGGAGGGGCGCTCCTCAGGGGGGAGGGCTGTTTTGCGCCACAGGTGCTCCAGCAGGAACATCAGCCCGACCAACGGCCCTGTCAGCACGTTGGCGTGCAGCGACCATACCGGGACAGGCGCCCACAGAAACAGCGCCGTGGATACCAGGGCGTTCAGCAGGAAGAATGCTGTCCAGGCCAGGGTGACCAGGCGTGTGTAGCGGACCTTCCGCGCAGACAGGTGCTCGCCCATGATCTGTCTGGCCAACCGGGTGACCAGCGCATCGCCCGGACCGCGCAGCGAGAAGCCAAAAAGAGCGGCCAGCGCCAGGTGGATGCCCAGGTGCTGGAGGTAGTACAACAGGTTGACGTTGCTGCGCAGTACGGGCCAGGTGGCCTGCAGGGCCAGGGCCGTGGCCAGCAGGCCCGCCAGAAGCCAGGCGCGGCCCCGTGTCAGCAGCGCTGGAACGAGGGCCAGTGCTACCGGCGCCACGGCGATGGCGACGTTCACGTCCGGATGGCCGTGGCCGGTGCTGCCGAGGTGTGCGCCCACGATCCAGGCCAGCAGCAGCAGCGCCAGCCCCAGGCCGCGCAGCACGCGCAGGGTCATTTCGTGCGGTTGGCCGCGATGTGGCCAGCCAGCGCGCGGACCGAGGCAAATATCTTCTCGTTGTCCTCGTTGTCGGAGCGCATCTGAAAACCATAACGTTTGGAAATCACCAGCGAGATTTCCAGCATGTCGATCGAGTCCAGGCCCAGACCATCGCCGTACAGCGGTGCGTCGGGGTCCACCTCGGACACGGGCACGTCAAGGTTCAATGCTTCTACGATCAGTTCGACGACTTCGGGCCAAAGGGCGTCGATCGAATCGGGTTGAATGGTTTCGGGCATGGCGTCAATCTTGGGAAACGACAGAGGGCGGGGCGCGAAACGCCAGCACGGCGTTGCTGCCTCCGAAGGCAAAGGAATGGGACAGCGCTGCGCGCAACGCGACACCGCGGCGGCCTTCCAGAACATGGTCCACGCCTTCGCAGGCGGGGTCGATGCGGCCGCGCAGGTGGGCGGTGGGCGGGATGGCCTGTTCGCGCAGCGTCATTACAGTGACCACGGCCTCGATGGCGCCTGCGGCCCCCAGCAGGTGCCCGTGCATCGATTTCGTCGCGCTCACGGGCAGCCGTTCCGCGTGCTGACCGAACACCTCGCGGATGGCGCTGATTTCGGTGGGGTCGCCCTCGGCCGTGGCCGTGCCGTGGGCGTTGATGTAACCAACGTCCGCCGTGGTGAGTCCGCCGTCGGCCAGCGCCGACCGTATCGCACGTGCCTGCCCGTCACGGTCCGGGCGGACAAGGTGGGTGTGGTCGCAGCTGCTGCCATAGCCCACCAGTTCGGCGTGGATGTGCGCGCCGCGTGCCAGGGCGTGTTCCCAGTTCTCCAGGACCAGTGCAGCACCGCCTTCACCCAGCACCAGGCCAGTGCGATCCTGGGCGAACGGGCGGCAGGCGCCCGGCGCGGTGTCGGCATCTCCTGCCGCCATCACGCGCATCGCTTCCCAGGCGCGTATCACGCCATACGACTGGCACATGTCCGAGCCGCCGGTCATCATCACGTCGGCCTCGCCGTCGCGCACGCGCCGGAATGCCTCGCCGATGGCAATGGTCGAAGATGCACAGGCCGCAGTGTGGCTGGTGCTGACGCCGCCAAGCCCCAGCTGGATGGAGATGTGGGCGTTGACGGCGTTGTTCATGCCGAGCACCACCGACAAGGGCGACAGGCGCTCACGTCCCTTCAGCCACATCTCGCGGCTGCCGCGTTCGTAGGCGGCTACGCCGCCCAGGGCCGTGCCCCATATGCAGCCCCAGGTCTGGCGCGCGGGTCCGCTGTCTCCGGCCGGGCGTGGCAGTGCCGCGTCGTCCCACGCCGCAAACGCCGCAGCCGTGCCGAGTTGCGCGAAGCGCTCCATCATCAGGGCCAGGGGTTTGCCGAGGACGGCCTCCGGTTCGAACTGCGTGCAGCTGACAAAGGGCGTGGAAAGCGGTTTTGGGGGCTCGTCCGAAACGAACTGGCGCACGGCCGATTCACCCGCGAGCAGGCGGGCGAAGAAGTCGGCAGTGCCACCGCCGTAAGGGCTGACCAGCCCGATGCCGGTGATGGCGACGCGGCGTGGGTGCATGTCAGCCTCCGCCGAGCCGCCTCAAGGAGGCTGAAGCCCCCTCGGGGGGCAGCAAACAAAGTGAGCGTGGGAGTCGCGTCATGTCAGGCTGTGCGGGCGGCTGCCAGGTTGTCGATGATCGACATCATGTCGCCGACGGTCTTGGGCGGCGTCTGGTCAGAGGAGATCTCTATGCCCAGGCGGTCCTCGGCTTCAAACATCAGCTCGGCCAGCATCAGGGAGTCGACACCCAGGTCGGCCAATTGGGCGTCGGCCAGAATCTTTTCGGGCTCAACACCCAGGCGTTCGGTCAGAAAATTGCGGATCAGGTCAATGGAGTTCATGCTGGTCGGTCGACGAAAGCGCCGCCGCGACGCACCCCATGACGGGCAGTGGCACGGCAAATCAACAAGGGGTCCCTCACTTCACGTGGCCGCTCTTGTGGGTGATTCTGGCGGCCTTGACGTATGCGTTGGTGGTTTGGTGCCTCTACAAGCCTGCGGGCCTGAAAAGCACTTAAATTATACAAATGACATTTGCGCGCATGGAGCCTGCAACAGTAGGCGTACCTTGGGGTCAACGGTAGTGTTGAGTTAAATTCGGCCGCACGGTTCGCATGCGTATTGCGCTTCAAACAAACGATTCATGGCATCAATCACTGAAACAGGGTGGCCCAAGCGAGTGCTCACGAGGCTCTGGTTGCTGTGGCCCCTCAAGGCGGCGGGCACCATGGCCTTCATGACGCTGTTCTTCTGGGCGTACTTCTGGCTCCTGCGCAACCCCAGGACGGAGCCATGGACCATGCCCGTTCTGCAGGTGGACGAGTGGGTGGCGTTCATGCCCGCGGGGTTTCTGGCCTACGCGTCGCTGTGGGTGTATGTGTCGCTCCCCCCCGCGTTGATGCCTGACTTCAGATCGCTGGCGCGTTTTGGCTGCTGGACTGCCGCACTGTGTGTGTTCTGCCTGGGTATTTTTTGGTTGTTTCCAACGCAGACACCGCCATTTGCCATCGACTGGGCGTTGCACCCCGAACTTGCATTCATGAAGAGCCTGGATGCCGCTGGAAACGCCTGTCCGTCCCTGCACGTGGCCTCGGCTGTCTATTCGGCCATCTGGTTGCGGCACCTGTTCAAAGGGCTGGCTGCGCCGCAACTGCTCAATGGGCTGAGCGTGCTGCATTGCGTGGCAATTGTCTGGTCAACGATGGCCGTGCGACAGCACGTCTTGCTGGATGTGCTGGCGGGGGCCATCGTCGGATGGGCCTTTGCCTGGGCGGCTCTGCGTGGTGAGCGGGCTGCGAGTGTCAATGGCGCCAACCTGTTGGCTGTCGTGCCTGCGAGAGACTGAGGGGTTGCCCAGCATTCTTGCGTACCCATGAAAAAACCGCCCAGGTTGGGCGGTTGAGATGGGCTGTTGACCGGCGCGATCAGAA